>QHBR01000266.1 GCA_003244015.1 Hyphomicrobiales bacterium
GGTATTTTTCGAGATGCCCTCAAACTATTCGTTGACTGGCGTCGGAGCAAGAATCTGATCCATGACGCGCGAAGGTTCGGCGCATCCCGCGTCGCCGACAATTCTCGCTGGAACGCCCGCCACCGTCTTGTTGTCTGGCACCGGATGCAACACAACCGAGCCAGCGGCTATGCGCGAGCAACGGCCAATCTCGATATTGCCGAGAATTTTGGCTCCGGCGCCAATCAGCACACCCGGCTTGATCTTCGGGTGGCGGTCGCCGCGTCCCTTGCCGGTGCCGCCCAAGGTCACATCTTGCAACATCGAAACATTGTCCCCAATCACCGCAGTCGCGCCAACCACAAGACCGGTCGCGTGATCGAGGAAAATACCTTTGCCGATCCGTGCCGCAGGATGAATATCGGTCTGGAATACCTCGGACGAGCGGCTCTGGAGATAGAGCGCGAAATCTTGCCGACCGGCGGTCCACAGCGCATGCGCCAGCCGATGCGTCTCGATCGCATGAAATCCCTTGAAATAGAGCACCGGCTCGATCAGCCGCGTGCAGGCCGGATCGCGGTCGACCACGGCGGCAATGTCGGCGCGGAAGGCCTCAGGGATCGAAGGATCGGCCGCGATAGCGTCGAAATAGGCCTGCTCGATGAGATCGCCCGGAAAGGCCTGGTGGGCGAGCCGTGCGCTCAGCCGGTGGACGATCGCTGCTTCGAGCGAGTCCTGATTGAGGATCGCCGAAAAGATAAAACCGGCGATGTCCGGCTCGTTGCGAACAGCGTCCTCCGCCTCGGCGCGCACGCGCGCGAACACCGGATCGGTGCGGGCAAGCGTGACGACCTTTGCCGTTCCCTTGACCGAAATCATGACACGCCTCCAGGCAAACTTCGCCTTTGCGACCAAGGTCAGCCTTGACCTCGCTTTCGCCGTCATTAGCATGGCGGACAAACTTGCGCGAGCCAAGTTTGACGCGCCTTGGCGAAGATATAAGCCGCCCGGGCAGGACGATCAGGGGCGCTGTTCGAGAAATTCTAATACGCTATCTTTATAGATTGTGTCTCCTACCGCTCGATTGTGGTCGCGGCCAGGAATATCCACCGCCCGTGCCCGCCTGAACAAAGCGGCGAGTTCATGCGCGTCGCCCGCGACAATCTCCTTGGTTCCGGCCGCGATCAGCACGGGGAGATCGATTTCGCCGGCTTCGATCTCGCTCAGAACCTGGCGCGTGCCCTGCGCGCAGGCGGCGAGCGCCTTGAGATCGCTTTTTGTGGCCTCGGCGAAGGCGCGGAACATCCGCTGCACCGGGTCGGCGAGACCGGCGAGCGAGGGCGCCTCCATCGCCTCGGCAATTGCAAGCGGAAGCCCGGCGCGATCGACAAGATGATGGCCGAGACCGCCGAGGATCATCGAGCGCATGCGGCTCTTGTGCTCCTTGGCAAAAAAGGCGGCGATCCGCGCGCCCATCGAATAGCCCATCACATCGGCCGTCTCGATGCCGAGATGATCGAGCAGCGCGCGGGCATCCTCCGCCATTGTTGGCATGGCATAGGCGGAGGGAGCGTAAAATTTCTCGCTGCGGCCATGCCCCCGGTTGTCGAATGCAACGACGCGCCGCCCCGCCTCGGTCAAGGTCTTTACCCATTGCGGGAAAACCCAATTTACCGCATGGGTCGAGGCGAACCCATGAATGAGTAGGATCGGCTCCCCGCGATCGCCACGCGCTGGCCGCTCGTCGATAAAAGCCAAGCGGACCCCATGGTCCAACAGTTCGATCATGCCTGCCCCCATTTCGCGGCACTTTTCCCGCATCGTCGGCAAGTATTTGCTTGCACCGAACCAGAAGGTTCGCCGGACATGGTGGCGAATTTGGCGAAATTGCGTTATCATGTTAGCAGTTTGTTCGAATTGAGCTCCGACGCCAATGAACCGTTATGAACGCCGCCCGATTGCCGCGGGCGAAGCCGAGATCGAATATCTCAATGGCGAATTTCGCGTTTTGCGTCCCGGCGCTTTCGTGCTCTGCGCGGTGACCGGAACGGAAATCAAGCTCGAGGATCTGCGCTATTGGAACGTCGATCTGCAAGAGCCCTACGCCAGTCCGCAGGCCAAGCTGCAGAGGCTCGGGATCAAGCCCGCGGAATAACGCGAAAGACCCCGCCGCCTCAAGCCGACGCGGGCCTCGCGCATTTCGCCTTCTCGACGACCGCCCTAAATGCCTCCGGCTGACTGATCGCGAGCTCGGCAAGGACCTTGCGATCGATTTCGATACCGGCCTTGGCAAGGCCATCGATGAAGCGCGAATAAGTGAGCCCATGCTCGCGCACCGCGGCGTTGAGACGTTGAATCCACAAGGCGCGAAAAACCCGCTTCTTGGTGCGCCGGTCGCGCGTCGCATATTGCATCGAGCGATCGACCGCCGCCTTCGCCGCCCGGATCGTGTTCTTGCGGCGGCCATAAAAGCCCTTGGCGGCCCTCAATGTTTTCTTGTGCTTGGCGTGCGAGGTAACCCCGCGTTTCACGCGTGCCATGGCTCAACTCCGGATTGATAATGAAAGAACAAACGGCCGGCGGGGGCGTTCAGCCGTTCGGCAGAAAGAATCTTATGATCTTGTCGCCATCGCTTTTGAACAGAACGCTCGTGCCGCGCAGATTCCGGATCTGCTTATTGGTTCGTTTGATCATTCCGTGGCGTTTGCCCCTCTGCGTATAGAGCACTTTACCAGTCGCGGTGATATTGAACCGCTTTTTGGCGGAGGATTTGGTTTTAAGTTTGGGCATTTTGCTTAAGTCTCCCCCGGGCGGCATGCGCCCAAAAAGTGCCCGCTGGGCGGAACATCTGGTCCCGCCCCCGTTTTTCGAAACAAGCGAAAAGAAGGGCCACGCCCGCCCTTGAGCCGGGCGATTCGAAAACGCGCTTATAAGCAAAGAAACAAGAAAAGCAAGGCCTCGGGTGAGTGCAATCCGAAGCCTAGTCCGTCTGACGGTGGACGCCGGGAAGCGGTTCCCCGCGAAAGGGCCCGCCTTGGTCGGTTCGGCTGTGAAACGCGAATTCCTCTCTCAGCCAGGAGCCGAGCTAAACCTGCGGTGAAGTTTTGGATCGCGCCCTTTTTGGTCGCATAGGGCAGCAATGTGGGGTTGGTCTGGATCATTTCACCATAAGCGCAACCGATTTGCAGCGCGGTGAAGGTCAAAGATATCGTGATAATCCGGAATTTACCGCATCACCCCTGATCGTCAGCTCAAGCTTCAAATTATAACATCGGGCCGCCGCGCGTACTCATAAACTGGCCTATCCAGTCGTTTCCATTGCGGGTTTCCGCTCTGATAAAGGTTGGTTTTGTAGGTTATGCCAAAATCGGGGATGGGGCGCGGAGAGTCAGGATACGAGGAAACCGTCGCGTCGCCCCATTGGTCAGTGGATGGGTCGCGTTCCAGTATAGCTTCTGTCAACGCATCGGGTACTTGCCGAAGTGATACTAGTGGATCGACTCTAACTT
>QHBR01000353.1 GCA_003244015.1 Hyphomicrobiales bacterium
GTATTTTTCGAGATGCCCTAATGTCGTATCTCGGTCCTGACTTGTGCGCGGCAAGTGTGTCAGTAACCGATGCTGACCAATCGTCTTTTGTTATCCGTGTTGTGATAATTCCGACATTCTCCCGAATCATGTGGCTCATGACATCATCGCGGGGATAGCAATGAATTCCTCGCGAATGGCCAGTATAGTACGTCAATCGAGAATCAAAAGGCCTGTAGAACAACGATTGGACAGAGCTCTTTGATATAGGTTGTCGGCTGAGATCGGCTTGCGCCCACATCACCTTCCAATCTCGCACGTCAGCGCCGAGTTGATATTTTTGCCGCGCCGCTTCAGGATCCAACGCCGCAAAGTCCCGCACCGTTTTCATCAAAGAGACTTCATCAAAATGGATACATAAATTGTCGCGTGCCGTGACGATTCCAACGCTATTCGTGGGAAAAATATCCGTTACCTTCCAGCCGGTGCCGTATCGCGCTTTCTCGTCATAATCCTGCACCAACATCAGAAAGTCCGGCGCGCGCGGCTCCAGTTTTTGCCATTCCACCGTTTCCATAGTCTGCTCAGCACCGGCCTGATATTTCGCAAGCCGTTTACCCCACCAGTCGGCCCGCCAGACGCCGCGCTCCACGTTCTCTTTCTTTACCAGCAGGCTGATGGCGACGCCTTGCTCGATGTCGAAGACGTTTTCGTCTTTCGAGCCGTCAGGCGCGCGCTCCTTTTTCTTTGCGTTGCCGTGTAGGTCGAGAACGTAAATCTGCTCGAAGCTGCGCATCAGCGACTGGCGCATGCCCCGGAAGGTCGGATTGTCGAGCCAAGAATGGTTGGTGATGACACCGACGACGCCCTCCTCAACAGCGTCCATCTTGAGCTGGGCGAACCGGATGAACTTCACATAGTCGTCGTTGAGCCATTTTGGATTTCGTTCGCCAAGGGCCTTTCTGACCTCAAGGCCCGCTTCGTTCGTTTCGAGCGTAAACTTGTAGCCGCCAATTGCTGCGCGTATCCATGGACCTTTGTTCTTGGACTCGCCTGAGTAGGGCGGATTGCCGACGATCGCCAATATCTCGCGGTCTTTGACGGTCTGCGCCGCTTCAACTTCGGCGCTGATAGCCGGAAGCAAGAAATTCGCTTGAGGTTTAATCGGTTCCAGTGTGTTGGTCAGAAAAACCTGAAGACGCTCGTTGCCTTTCAACGGATGGCCTTGATCGCTAAGATACTGGGACAGCTTGAGGTGTGCGATCGTATAGGGCGCGATCAGATATTCGAATCCGAACACGTTTTTCAGCAAGTGGCCGCGCACGATCAGGTCGGCGCGCCCGGCTTCCGGCCCGTCGATATTGTCGAAAATGCGCTGAAACACCTCAGGAGAAACGTGCCGGTCCCGCAGGCGAAATCGAGTACTGTGACGCGCCTGTTGTCGGCTAAGCCATCGGGAATACCGAAGCTTTCCTTCAGAATGTCGTCGACTGCGCGAACGATGAAATTCACGATCGGCGGCGGCGTGTAATAGACGCCCCGGCCCTTGCGCATCGCCGGGTCGTAGGCCTTCAGGTAATCCTCGTAAAAGTAGATGAACGGGTCGCGCTCGAACAGCCGGTGCTCCTCCTCGTCCTTCGCCCTCACCTTGCGGCTGATCGCCTTGCGGTGCTTGAAGGACAGGTCTTCGTGAATTGCGTGCAGAGCGAGCCCGTTCATCATGGAAAGAATTTCATCTTCGACAAGCCAGCGGATTCCGGCATATTCGGGCGCGGAAAGATCATCAAGAAATTGCACGAGTTCGCGGATCAACCTGAACGAGCCCGGCACGAAATGGCGGGCATTGGCAAGCGTGATCATTTCGCCGTTGGAATTGAGCTTCGCCAGAAAGAGGCCATAAGCAAGCATCTGCGCGAAGGCGTCGGCGAACTCGGCGAGCGTGAGTTCGTGAAAAACCTGATCGCGGAAAATCTGATAGAGGCCGTGAAGACGGCCTTCCGTATGGTGATTTTCTTGCCGCCGCAATTCCTGGTCGAGAAAGTCGCGCAGAAAATGGCTGCGCTTGGCGAGTTCGAGCGCAAGCTTTTGCGACTGGCCGATGCCTTCGGGCGCGGTGGAAAAGAAGCCGCGCAAGAGATCGGAAACCGCCTTGACGCGATCCTCGCGCGGCCTTTTCGGCTTACCTGCGAGATCGTCAGGAAAGGCGATGTCCGCGCGCCCGTTGGCCTTGCCGTCCTTGATCCAGATGAATTGCAGATAGTCCGTCAGAAGAATGTTGTTCGACAGCGCCTTGTAGTGCTTGATCTGGTCCGACTTGAGAATTTGGTCGAGGTTTTCGCCGACGGTCTTGTTCTCAACATAGCCGAGGTCATCGCCGCCTTCATGACCTTAAAGTCTGGCGCGCCGGAGCCGCGTACTGTTTTCGCCTCGTGGATGATGCGGATGCATGGGTCCGCCGCGTGAGCCGCCGCGTTCAAGAGAGTTTCGAGCGCGCCCCGGTCGGAATGCTCGGTTTTGTCGCCGCGATCCTGCCTAAGCGAGAGCAAATATTTCTCGAAAACATACTTCATCGGAAAAGACCCGGCTCACGACTCGCGCGCGGCTCAGCATAGCCGGATCGACTCGCTTGAGGTATAGGCGAGGGCCGTAGCGCCATGGTCGCCGCAGCCAACAGTCCAAAGTACCAAATTTTCGCGCGATCTTACTCGTCTAAAGGCCGCCGGATGTATGAGGCCTTGTAAGGTTTTTGGCTCCAATCGTACCAAAAGTTCCACGTGAAACATTTTGGTACGATTTGCGCCGCAGCGGCGTTCGGGTGGCTCACCCGCCGATCACAGGCACCCCGATGAGGATGGGATGCAGAAAAATCATCGCCACATAGGCCAGCGTTCCAACCCCAAGCGCCGTCGCATCGGCGCGTGTGAATGATTCTATCCGCATCGCGCCCATGTCGCCGCGTTTCTTGACGGCGATGCGGTCGAAGACCGCCCACGCGAGAAACGACCCGAACAGCAGCATGCCACCCGCATCGCCATTGGCCAAAAGATGCGCCAGCGCCCAGATCTTGATAGCGACCAGCATGGGATGGCGCAGCCAGCCCCTGATTTTGCCGGGCGCCGGATTCATGCACGCCAGCGCCACGAAGGCGAACCACATCAGCCCGATCGCCAGATGCCGGGTCCATGCCGGCGGCGTCGACATAGTGATCAACCCCTCCGCCCGATAGCTGGAGAAGCCCCAGGCGATGAGCGCGAAACCAGCGATGGCCACCACCGAATAGAGGCCCTTGAAGGGGCCCGGGCCAAACCGTTCAATCAGGCGCGTTCGCGTCTCGCGAAAAATTGTGAGACTATGTACGCCCAGAAAAACGACGATCCCCACGAAAAGAATAAGCATGCTTCACCTCCGCCATTATTACTGGGGGGAGGATAGCGCGTGTTCCGCCAACTCCGCGGCCCCCTCAGTTCTTCTCCTTGTCGACCAGCTTGTTGGCGCCGATCCAGGGCATCATGGCGCGGAGTTTTGCGCCGACTTCCTCGATTTGATGCGCGGCGGCCTTCGCCCGCATGGCTTTGAACGAGGTCTGGTTGACCTCATTTTCGTGCATCCAATCGCGGGTGAACCGCCCCGACTGGATGTCGCTCAAAACCCGCTTCATCTCGGCCTTTGTTTCCGCCGTCACGATGCGCGGGCCGCTGACATATTCGCCATATTCGGCGGTGTTCGAGACCGAATAATTCATATTTGCGATGCCGCCTTCATAAATGAGATCGACGATGAGTTTTACTTCGTGCAGACATTCGAAGTAAGCCATTTCCGGCGCGTAGCCCGCCTCGACCAACGTCTCGAAACCATTGCGGATGAGCTCGACGAGGCCGCCGCAGAGCACCGCCTGCTCGCCGAATAGATCGGTCTCGCATTCTTCCCTAAACGTCGTCTCGATCAGGCCGGCGCGCCCGCCCCCGATCGCCGATCCATAGGAAAGCGCGAGGTCATGCGCATTGCCGAACGGATCGCGGGCGACCGCGACAAGACAAGGCACGCCGCCGCCGCGCTTATATTCCGAGCGCACGGTATGGCCCGGTCCTTTCGGCGCAACCATCAAGACGTCGAGATCGCCGCGGGGTTCAATGAGATTAAAATGAATGTTCAAGCCATGCGCGAACATCAACGCCGCGCCCTCTTTCAGGTTTGAGCGGAGATGATCGCGATAAATGTCGCGCTGCAATTCGTCGGGCGCCAGCATCATCACGACATCGGCCCATTTGGCGGCGTCCGCGACGCGCTTCACCTCGAGGCCAACGACTTGCGCCTCTTGGAGGTAGTGGAATCCTCGCGCAGGGCGACGCAGACCTCCTTCACGCCTGAATCCCGGAGATTCAAGGCATGCGCATGGCCCTGGCTCCCATAGCCGATGACCGCGACTTTTCTGCCCTTGATGAGATCGATGTCGGCATCGGAATCGTAATAGACCCGCATGGCGTGATGTTCCTCGCTGATTGCACGGCCTTGCGCCGCTCCAAATATCGTTCGATCAATATCGTTCTATGCGGCGACGGCGCGGCGGTCAAAATATCAGGGATGCGCCGCCTCACATCGGATTTGGACCGCGCGACATCGCGGCGACCCCGGTGCGCGATACTTCGACGAGACCGATCGGGCGCATCAACTCAACAAATTGGTCGATCTTGCCGGCGGCGCCGGTGATCTCGAAAACAAAGCTCTCGATCGAGGCGTCGATCACCCGCGCGCGAAAAGCCTCGGCGAGGCGCAAGGCCTCGTCGCGATCTTGCCCCTTGCCCGCGACCTTGATCATCGCGAGCTCGCGCTCGACGGCGTTGCCGCGCATGGTCAAATCGGTGACCTTGTGGATCGGCACGAGCCGCTCCA
>QHBR01000279.1 GCA_003244015.1 Hyphomicrobiales bacterium
CGGGAGAAGCGCAGGGAAATTCAGGAAAGACTGCTGGTGATGCAATTTGACCCCGGTAAAATATCCGGCGTCTTCAACAAGACGACTCGGCGCGCAATCGCCGGTTGGCAGAAAGGCCACGAGCTGCCGGCGACAGGCTGGCTGGCCCCCTTGCAATACGCAGCTCTACTTGCTGAAAGCGAAGCTCCGCTTCGGCGTTTCCCGGCATCCCCGAACACCTCTATCAAGCTGAGCTCATGTACCAGCATCCTTCGGGCTTCTACGCCGGTCCCACCGTCGAGATGCGGCGCCGGCGGCGGAGCCCCCCGTCACGGGCGCGCCGGATCCGGCCGCCGGGCCTGCCGCGCCGGTCGAGCCGCCGTTGGAGGAGCCTAAATCTCTGGCGCATATAACGGATGGCCTGCTGCCATCGGATTTGCCGCGCGATTTGTCGCCCTGGGGAATGTTTCTCAGCTCCGTCCCTATCGTGAAAATCGTCATGGTTGGGCTTGCTTTCGCCTCGCTTGCGAACTGGACCGTATGGCTCGCGAAAACGATTGAACTTTGGAACGCAAGGCGCCTCGCGCGGCAGGGTTTTGAGGTGCTCGCCAGCGCAACGACCCTGCGCGCGGCCGAAAAAGAACTTACGCAAATGCGCTCTCCCGTGGCGCGCTTCGTCGCGGCGGCGGCCAATGAGGCCGATCGCTCCCATAGACTAGCGCCGGAAGGCATCAAGGACCGCGCCGCCATCTTGCTTTTTCGCATCGAAACGCAAGCGGGACGGGCAATCGCGCGCGGAATTGGGGTTCTCGCCACGATTTGCGCCACGGCACCCTTTGTCGGTTTGTTTGGAACGGTCTGGGGGATCATGGACAGTTTTATTGGGATATCGAAAACCAATACAACCAATCTCGCGGTGGTGGCGCCGGGCATTGCCGAAGCCCTGCTCGCGACGGCGATGGGACTTGTCGCGGCCATTCCCGCCGTCGTAATGTATAATGCTTTCGCCCGCGCCATCGCGGGCTACCGGGCGCAGCTCGGCGACGCGGCGGCGGAGGTTCTTCGGCATCTGTCCCGCGATCTCGACCGCGCCGCCGCCCCTGGCCAAAAGAAAGATGCGCCGATCGTCGCCCTGCGCCGGCCGGCGGAGTAAGCGCGTATGGCCGTTCGACTTTTTCCGCAAGAGGACGCTCTCGATGAAATCCACGAGATCAATGTAACGCCGTTCATCGACGTCATTTTGGTTCTGTTGATCATCTTCATGGTCGCGGCGCCGCTTTCCACGGTCGACGTCAATGTCGATCTCCCGGCTTCCACCGCGAACCCCGCGACGCGCCCCGATAAGCCGCTGTTTTTGACGGTGAAACCGGACCTTGCCCTGGCGCTCGGCGAAGCTCCCAGCGCGTGGCAATTTGGCTAGTGCCCTCGACGCTGAGACGCAAGGCGACAAGGAGCAACGCGTCTTCGTCCGCGCCGACCGCGCGGTCCCTTATGGCGAGGTCATGGAGTTGATGAACCTCCTGCGCGGCGCGGGCTATTTGAAGATCGGCCTCGTCGGAATGGAAGCCGCCCCCGGCGGCCCGGCGGCAAGTGGAGAACCCGCGCACGCGGCGGCGGCGGAGACGAAATCATCGGGGAGCAAGCCAGCGGAGACGAAGCCATGACGGCGGCGCCGATACTTCCCGCGGACGAGGAGCACGCTGCGCCGATGGGTGTTCGCCGCGGCGTCGGTGGCCGGCGTCCATGGAGCGATCGTGTTTTGGCTCATATATGTACGTGACACGAGCTTAGCTGGAGCGCCTCCGGCGGCGATTATGATCGAGCTCGCGCCGTGGCGGCCATGTCGTGTCGGCGCGGCTAATCGCAAGTTCCGGATCCTCCACGCTTGACCAAGCCGCGCTCGAAATGGCGCGCCACGCGAGCGGGCGGCCGTTGCCGCCAGAGATGGGATCGAGCGCCAGTCTCAAAGTGCCGGTGAGGTACAGCATAAGATAGAGAACGAATGGCGATGCGCGCGGGCGCAACAGTGTGGGCCACGTTCCGCTTTTTATTAAAAACCGCCGGGACGTTTACTTTTCGGGCAAAACGAAAGATAGTTCGTTGTTTGGTGGGACCCATGCCACCCCTCCCCGCCGCACTGGAGAAGTTCAATGATCGACCGCCGGTTCTTTGTCTGTAAATTGATCGCTTGCGGTCTCTCGGTGGCGATCCTCCCCATCGAATTTAGCTCGAGATCCTTCGCGGCGGCGCTTGCTTCCCTCGACAAGGACAATGACGGCACGCTCGATCTCGCCGAGGTCAAGGACGCCGCCGCAAGCGTGTTCGACAAGCTTGAGAAAGATCACGACGCCACGCTCGATCGCAGGGAGACCGGCGGGCGGGTAGGCAAGAAGGAATTCAAGGAGGCCGACCCGGATCGCGATGGAACCTTGACGAAGGACGAATATCTCGGCCTTGTCGAAAAGCTCTTCAACGCCTCCGATGCCGACAAGGATGGAACCCTTGACCCAAAGGAACTCCGCTCAAAGGCGGGGCGCGCGCTCTTGCGCTTGATCCAACCGTAACCCGCAAAAATTTTTCCGCGATGCCCATGAAACGGTTCGCCGGGGCAACGATCCGTCCTCTCCCGCGTTAATTACTGACGCTTTTGAATTTCGTGGAACGGTAACGCCCATGCCCTCAAAACTCGATCAATTGAAGGCCATGACGACCGTTGTCGCCGATACCGGCGATATTGATGCCATCCGCCGCTTCGGGGCTGTCGATGCGACCACCAATCCGACGTTAATCCTGAAAGCGGCCCACTTGCCGAATCATGCGCAGCTCTTGAAGGAAACTGTTCGTTGGGGCCGGGAGCACAATCGTGTGACAAGCGAGATCACCGACCGGCTCGCGTTGAAATTTGGGCTGGAATTGGCCAAGATCGTGCCTGGCCGCGTGTCGACGGAAGTCGATGCGGATCTATCTTTCGACATCGAGAGATCGGCGGCCAAGGCCCGCGCGATCATCGCTGGATATGAAAAGCTGGGGCTAAGCCGCGAGCGCGTTCTGATCAAAATCGCCGCAACCTGGGAGGGCATCCGGGCGGCGGAGATACTTCAACGCGAGGGTATCGACTGCAATATGACTTTGGCTTTCTCGCTGACCCAGGCCGCCGCTTGCGCCGATGCCGGATCGTTTCTCATCTCGCCTTTCGTCGGGCGTATTCTCGATTGGTACAGCAAGGCCGAGGGCAAGAGCTATACGGCGGACACCGATCCAGGAGTCCTCTCCGTGCGGCAAATCTACAATTATTACAAGGCCCACGGGATCGAGACCGTCGTCATGGGCGCGTCGTTCCGCAACAAAGGCGAGATCGAGGCTCTGGCCGGTTGCGACCGGCTGACCATTTCGCCGCAATTGCTCGAAGAACTTGCGCAAGACATGGGCGATCTGCCGCGCCGGTTGGATCCCAAGACGGCGGCGGCGGCTCACACGTCGGCAAAGCTCTCGCTCGACGAAAAGACCTTCCGTTTCACGTTTAACGAGGATGCCATGGCGACCGAGAAGCTCGCCGAAGGGATCAGGGTTTTTGCCCGGGATTTGCGCGCGCTGCGGGAGCAGGTGTCGAAGCGGTTGCAGGAAGCAGCCTAGGCTGCTGGCGCGCGCGAAGTTTAAAACCGCCGGAAAACCCGTGGAATTCCGCTTATCAAGGTGCTTCGGACGGGCTGTGCCCACTCCGAGCGAACGTCAGCATCGCGCGCGTGCCTTTGTGTGACGGGTCGAAAACGATCTTTCCACCGAGCTTAACGGCCATCGCCTGGATGATGATTGTGCCGAGCCCGTCGGGGGCTGACGATGCCCCGTTCGCAGAGCCGATGCCGTCATCTTCCACGCTAAGCTCGGCGCGATGCGCGTTGATAGCGCGCAGCCCAACCCGGATCTGTCCCTTGCTGGCCGGATAGGCATGCTTCTTCGCGTTGATGACGAGTTCGGTGACCAGCACGCCGGCCGCCACGGCGCGATCGGGGTCGATCTCGACCGGATCGGCGTCGAGCGTGAGCTCTGCCCCGTGCTCCTCGATGGATCGACGCAGGTCGTCGATCAAGGATTTCATATACAGCTCGAGCGATACCGATCGGATGTCGTCCGACGTATAGAGGTGGCGGTGGACCCGGGCGACCGCGTGGATACGCGCCTCCGCGTCGCTCAGAGCCGCGCTCACCTCTGGGCGTTGCGCCCGGGAGGCGTGCAGTCGCAGCAGCGAGGCAACAATCGCCAGGCTGTTGCTTACGCGATGATTGACTTCGCGCATCAAGAGAGCCCGTTCCTCCGCCAGGACTTTGAAGCGATCGCGCGCGGCCCGCACCTCCGCTTCGGCCGCCTCTTTGGCACGCCGCGTAGTCGCCGCCGCAAACGCCGAGTCGAGAGCATGCAACAAGAGCGTCCGGAAGTCCCCGCTCACGTCCTTTAAGACGTAGTCGGCAGCTCCGGCCCTGAGCGCCGCCGCCGCGACAGACGCCTCCGCCGAGGCCGTGAGATAGATCACGGGGGGCGCCTCGGGCAGCTGCCGGATCGCGGCGAGAACATGCAGCCCGTCTTGCTCGGGCAAATAATGATCGAGAACGACGACGTCGATACCGCCTTCCGCGATGCGCGCGAGCCCGGCCGCGCCGCTGGCGGCGATCGAGACCTTGTAACGGTGACGCTCGAGATCTTTCTGCAGCAGCCGGGTAAGAGCAACATTGTCGTCGATCAGGAAGATGTGCTTGGCGCCGCCGGGCATCACGCGATCTCTGGGATTTGCACCACGGCCAAGAACAGCCCGAGCTGTTGGATGGCGTTGACGAAACGCTCGTAGTCGACCGGTTTTGTGATGTAGACGTTGCAACCAAGGTCGTAGCAGCGCTGGATCTCGATCCTATCGTCGGTCGTGGTCAGCACCACGACGGGGGTGCGACCGAGTCTCGAGTCCGTCTTGAGGTGCTGCAGGATATCGATACCGCTCATGTCCGGAAGATTGAGATCGAGCAGGACGAGCAGGTGGCCCGCGCAACCGCCGCCGAACAGGCATTGAACCGCACTTGCGCCGTCGGCACAGCGGGTGATCGGATTGCTGACGCCCGCGCGGCGCAGATTCTTTCTCGACCAGCCGGGCGTGGCCGTCGTCGTCCTCGACCAGAATGATGGTGAGGGGGTTCATTGCTGTTTCTGATTCGTGCTTAAATCGATCCATCCTTTCGGGAGGATCACGGTGAAGGTGCAGCCCTGCCCCAGCTCCGACGCCAATCGGATCGATCCGCCGAGGCGGCGCACGAGTGCGCGGACATGGGCCAAGCCGATGCCCTCGCCCTGCCGGTCGCGCATCCCCGAGCGGCGGAACAGCTCGAACACGCGCTCCGCGTCTTTCGGATCAATTCCTCGCCCGTTGTCCATGACCTCGTAGCCAACGCTGGACGGCATCTCGCGCCCCTTGACGTGAATGCGGCCCGGAACGTCTGTGCGCATAAATTTTACCGCATTGTCAAGCAAGTTGGAAAATATCTGCTCAACAGCAAGGCGGTCAGTTGCCACGAACGGCAGCGGCTCGACGATGATCTCCGCGCCTATCTCTAGAGCTCTATGCATGTGTCCGTTCGCGACTGCGCGTACCAGCGCGGTCATATCGACAGGCTCCGCCCGCAAGTTCCGGCTGCCTTCGCGAGAAATAACCAAGATGGCGTTGATCAGGCGATCCATCTTGGCGATCGAGCCTTTGATGAAATCGACCGCTTCGTCGAACTCGCCGCCGAGCGCGGCATCGTCGTTGTCCGCATGCGGGCCCGGCGCTTGCGCCCGCAAGGCGGCGAGCCGCTCGAACATGTCCTTGCGAAAGGTCTCGAGTTCGCTCGTGAACCCCATGATGTTAACCAGCGGCGAACGCAAGTCGTGGCTGACTATCGAGGCGAAGCTCTGGATTTCGTTGTTGGCATCGAGGAGATGCTGCGTGCGCTCCGCGACCCTGGACTCGAGCGCGGCATTGTTGTCCCGGAGCTCCTGCTGGGCCGTCTCCATGTCGCGTATCGAGCGCCGGGAGAGCAAGAACGACATGAGCGCCACGGCCACGATCAAGGCCATGCCGGACAGCTCGGCGGCCAAAACTATGCGCGTCGTCTGCTGGAATTGCGCCGAGTCCCGCGCGAGCTGGCGCTCCACCTCCTCCTGCATGCGCTCGACGATCCCCCTGATGTTTTCCATGTACTGACGGCCGGCCCCGGTCTTGAAGATTGCGATCGCCCCTGCAGTATCGCCCGTGTCGTAACGCCGGATCGTCTCGCGCAGCTCGTCTAACTTCTCGTTGACCTGCGGCTTCAGCGGGGCGAACGCCTCCCGCTGCACCGGATTGCTCGCGACGGCTGCTTCGATCTCGGCGAGCGCCGGCAGCACGGCGTCGATCGCCGGTCGATGGGTCAGCAGGAACTGAGGGTCGCCCGATAATGGTAGCCGCGCTGGCTGCTCTCGGCCCGCCGAAGATCGAGCAGCAAGCTCACAAGCTTGGCTTCGAGTGCGTGCGCGGCGGTGGCGCGCTCCGCACCCTCTTGCGCGCGCTCGTGCAGCCAGATCGAGGCGAGGCTGAGGACGATAAGCGTGAGGAAGCCGACGGTCAGCAGAACGGGAAGGGCCAGCCCCCCTCCCTGCGCACCCTGGCGAGGGGCATCTCGATCATTGGCATTGGCGTGATTTTCAGCCAGCTTTTCTAGCTCCGCCAATTGCTTGCGCGGGAGCCGCGCCTAGCAATCCAAGGGCCTTGGTTTCACTCTTCCTTGGCCTTTTGCGTGAAAACCTGGCGGCCGCGGTACATGCCGGTCTTGAGATCGACATGATGCGGACGCCGCAACTCGCCGGAATCCTTGTCTTCCACATAGGCCGGCGCCTTGAGCGCGTCGGCGGAACGCCGGAATCCGCGCTTCATCGGGGAAGTTTTGCGTTTCGGAACGGCCATGTCGCTGTCTCAATGCCGGCTTCGCGGCCTGGGTCGCGCGGGCGCAACCGCAACGCGCGCTTGCGGATTTACGTGCCTCTTACAATGAAATCCTATGCTTGACCATCCTAAAATGCGAGGCAGCGGCCGCGATGCAGAACCTATTGTCAGACGGATTATCGAGCACTTTATTCAACGCATTCGACGAGGGGAGCGGCCCTTTGCGCCTTCGCCATGACGCGCGCGGCTAGCCAGAGGTGGCGCCGGGATGGTTTCGCCGGATTGCGGTGCCGGGGATCGGGCAGAGCGGTGGCGAGCAATGCGGCCTCCCTGGCGTCGAGCCTATCCGCGCTCTTGTGGAAATAATGCCGCGCCGCCGCTTCGGCGCCAAAAACTCCTTCCCCCCATTCGGCCAGGTTGAGATAGACCTCCAAGATGCGCCGCTTCGGCCATGCAAGATCGATCAGGAGCGCCAAGGGAATTTCGATTGCCTTGCGGAGGTAGGATCGCGACGGCCAAAGAAACAAATTCTTCGCGGTCTGCATGGGGATCGTCGAAGCGCCCCGTTTTGGGCCGTTGGCGCCTGGCCGGTCGAGGACCTCGCGCAACGCGCCCCAATCCACGCCGTTATGCTGGCAAAAGCGCGCATCCTCCGAGACGATGACAGCCGCGCGGAGAAAGCCCGAAATGCGTTCGAGCGGAACATAGTGCCGCTCGAACGTCGCGCCTTCGCGCCAACGCGCAAGCACGAGCGTCGAAGTAGGCGGCAGGAACCGGTAGACGAGAATCAACGCGGCGAAACCGAGCGCCAGCGCCAAGCCGGCGCCGAGGACGATGCGGGCAATCGTGCCGGTCAAACCAGCCCGGCGGAACCTGGATACCATGGCCGAGCCTTGACCGGTCGCGCCCAATCGGGCAAGCAAAGCCTCGGCTTTATTGACCAAAGGACGGCGAGACAATGACCGGTGGCACGCGGCCAAGCGAATTCGAGGCTAGACTGGCGGCAATCGCCGCTGCCACGGAGCGGATGCTCGATTCCCTGCTGAGCCCCGCCATCCTGCCGGGCGAGACGGTCCGGCCGGCGCGATTTCTCGAAGCCATGCGCTACGCGAGTCTTGACGGCGGCAAGAGGTTCCGGCCTTTTCTCACGATCGAGACGGCGAGGCTTCTCGGCGCCGAAGGCGAGGGTGTCCTGCGCGCGGCGGCGGCCGTCGAAATGGTCCATTGCTACTCGCTCGTCCATGATGATCTGCCGGCCCTCGACAACGACGATCTGCGCCGGGGAAGGCCAACCACGCACAAGGCCTTCGGCGAAGCGACCGCGATCCTTGTTGGCGATGGCCTTCTCACCTATGCGTTCGATGTGACGGCGGACCCCGCGACCCACAAGGACCCTGGGGTTCGCATCGCGCTGGTTCTCGCTCTGGCGCGCGCGGCCGGTTTGGGAGGCATGATCGGCGGGCAGGTGCTCGATCTCGAAGCCGAACAGGCGCGCGAGCCGCATGAGGCGGGAGCGGTGACAAAACTTCAAGCGATGAAAACCGGCGCGCTGTTGCATTATGCGGTCGAAGCGGGCGCGATTCTTGGGCGAGCCGACGCCGGGGTTCGGTCCGCGCTCTCTCGCTATGGCCGCGCGCTTGGCGCGGCGTTTCAAGTGGCCGACGATATTCTCGATGTCGAAGCCGACGCGTTGGCGCTCGGCAAGCGCGCGGGCAAGGACGCCGGCCGCAACAAGGCTACACTCGTTGCCGCGCTCGGCATCGATGCGGCACGGGAGCGGCGCGACAGCCTCGTGGCGGCGGCGATCGCCGCGCTCGATTCGTTTCCGCAAGGCACAAAGGCGACGGTCTTGAAAGAGGCGGCCCGTTTCGTCGCCGCTCGGAACCATTGATGGTACGCGGCGGCCCAGGCTCGCCAGGGCGGCGGCGCAACTTCCGGCTTTGGCTTCCCTTGCGCATTGTACGCGCGCACCAGCGACTCTTCACAGCCGTCGCGGCGGGCTTCGCCGTGGAGATCATTTTACCGGAAAGCTTCAGTCTTTCCACGCGACTTTTGATCGCCTGGAACGCGGGAACCTGGTTTTATTTCATTGCCACGGGCATCATGATCGCCCGGGCGTCTTCGCAATCGATGCGGCGGCGGGCAAAGGCGACTGATGAGGGGAAATCCTTCATTCTCGTCTTCACCGGCTTTGCCGCGCTTGCGGCAATCGCGGCGATCGTCGTTCAGCTCGTCGCCGTGAAGGAATTATCGGGAACAATTAAGGGCCTGCATATAGGACTAGCGGCGGCGACGATCGTCAGCGCCTGGTTCTTCATTCATCTGACCTACGCCCTTCATTACGCGCATGAATATTTTGATGAGTATTTTGCCGAACCGGGTAGGCCGGCAAGAGAGCGTGGCGGTTTGATTTTTCCTGGAACGGAGGACCCCGACTATTATGACTTTTTGTATTTTTCATACGTGATCGGCGTGGCATGCCAGACCGCCGATGTCGCCATTTCTTCGCCGGCGATGCGGCGGGTGACGCTCGTTCATTGCGTCCTCGCTTTCTTTTTCAACAGCGCGGTGCTGGCTCTCACGATCAACATCGCCGCCGGGCTGATTTGAATCGGGGGCTGCTTACCCCTCGCGGGCCGGCATGTTCGCGATTATGACGCGCTCGCTCAAGCCCGGCGCGGTGAAGCCGAACCCGCGGCCGTAAAAATCGAGTTCCAGTTCAAGCGCGCGGCGCAGCGTCTCGGCCTTGCGAAACCCGTGGCCCTCGCCCGCGAAGGAATAATAGGCGACAGGCAAGCCCCGCGCGGCCACGGCCTCAACCATGGTTTGTGCTTGATTGGGCGGGACTGTCTTATCGTCCTCGCCTTGAAAAAAGATCACCGGACAGGCGAGCCTGTCGATATGGTTGACCGGCGACCGCTCGCCATAGACCGCTCGTGCTTGCGGCAAGGGTCCGATCAACCGGTCGAGATAGCGGGACTCGAATTTGTGGGTGTCCTTGGCGAGCAGTATGAGATCGCCGACGCCATAAAAACTCGCCCCCGCCTTGAATAGTTTCAGGGACGTCAGCGCGGCAAGCGTGGTAAAACCCCCGGCGCTGCCGCCGCGAATGACGAGGCGGGCGGCATCGGCGAGCCCGCGTTCGACAAGATGCGTTGCGGCGGCGGCGCAATCCTCGACATCGACGACGCCCCATTGACCGTCGAGTCTCTCGCGATAGGCGCGGCCATAGCCGGTCGAGCCGCCGTAATTGACATCGACGACGCCAAAACCGCGACTCGTCCACCATTGGACACTTAATGAAAAGCTGTTGGTTGTCATGCTGGTCGGACCGCCATGCGACAAGACGACGAGCGGGGGCAATTCGTCAGAGGGGCCTTTGTAATCGCGGTTTTTTGGCGGATACCAGAAGGCATGCGCGACACCGCCGCGCGTTGCGAATTCTATCGGCTCGCCGATCGAAATGGTTTCCTCCGGCACCACGGCGGGGGCCGCACGGCGAATGACAATTGGCTCGCTGCCCTCTAGGCTTGGCAATAAGCTTACCGAGGGCGGCGCTGAGGGAGGCGTCGCGATATAGGCCAGACCATCGCCGAGCGGGCGCGGACAGTCCTGCACCTGACCGATGTCGAGCGGCGCGATCCTGCCGTCCGCGATCAACACGGCGGTCCTGATTCCGTCGCGGACGATCGCGGCCACGATCCGCCCACAGGTGAGAAAATCGTAGTAGTGCTGGCGGAAAACCCAATGTGGACCGCCGATTTCGGCCTCGACCGGCGCCAAGGATTCTATCGCGGTGCCGCGCAAGGCGTAGAGGTTCCACCAGCCGCTCCGGTCGGAGCAGTAATAGAGTGTGCCGTCAGCCGACCACTCCGGCTGCACGATCGCTTCCGGGGTTGCTCCCGCCACAAGCCGCGCGGCTTCGAGCGCGCCTTCTCTTGTCACACCGGCGACGAAAAGCTTTGTGCCATCCCAAGGCATGCCAGGATGGTCCCAAGCGATCCAGGTCAGCCGTTCGCCGCCGGGCGAAAGGCGCGGCGAACTCAGGAAATCCGGACCTTCGACTAAAATCGTTTCGGCCCCACCCGGATCGAGCGACAAGGCAACAATAGCGGCCTTTGGATCGGACGGCGGGCGCGAGCGATGATCTTCCCGCACGGCAAGAACGCGGCGGCGCGGCAAGTCGAAATCGAAATCGGCGTAGCGGCAGTCTTCCTGCGTTTCGATCCGGCGCGGCGGGCTGCCCGCCTCGATGAGCCAGACGCTCCCGTCGGCGCGCTCGCTGAAAACTACAACACCTGCCGCAACCGTGTAGGCGCCGCCGCCATATTCATGCACGCGGCTGGCGACATTGAAGGGCGGCGGCGTGAGGTCTTCGATCTCGCCATCCGCCCGGCGGCGGCATAAAACCGTGCGGCCATTCTCGCTTGGCCGGGCTTCGAGCCAATAGAGGTCTTGGTCATCGACGCTCAGGCCGCTAAGACCAATCGCCGCCTCGGTCATGAGCTCGACGCTTACCAGCGAGACCCAGGCGCCGTAAGGGGCAATCATGACCGTGCTCATCGGCGAAAAAGAAGGCTTAGTTGCGGGGTTCAAGGGGTTAACCCATTATTCGCGATTGCATGGCCGAATCGATGTCCGACGCTCCTTACAGGACTAGCAAATGGCAGCTAAGGCCCTAACTTGCAACGGTGTATTTGCCGTCCTTACCACAAGGGCACCCGACGCATCTTGACATGAGGCGGAATGGTCCCCAGGTCTTGCGTAAAGGTGCGAAATATGCCATGATCCGGCGGTTAGCTGGGTTCTCTTCGTTTGCCTGACGGTATGGAGGTTACCATGACACAATACATCCCCCTCAATGATGGGGGAAGCTTGCTCAGTGGGGGGAAAAAGCTCCATCATTGAGGCCACTTTTTCTCAATCTTCGAAAGGGCACCTCGAAAAATAT
>QHBR01000326.1 GCA_003244015.1 Hyphomicrobiales bacterium
GAATATTTTTCGAGGTGCCCAAGTGTACTTCACCAATTCCTCCGTCACGTCGACCAGGCGATCGTAATAGGGCGACGGCCGCATTCGGCCCGCCTCGTCGAATTGCTCATGGGCCTTCGCGACCGAGGACTGATTGGGAATGGTGATCATCCGCATCCAGCGCCCGAGAATGCGGAGCTGATTGACCGCGTTGAAGGATTGCGAGCCGCCGCTGACTTGCATCACCGCGAGCGTCTTGCCCTGGGTCGGCCGCACCGCCCCGATCGCGAGCGGAATCCAATCGAGCTGCGCCTTCAGGACGCCGGTCATCGCGCCGTGCCGCTCCGGCGAGCACCAGACCTGCGCCTCCGACCAGGCAGAGAGCCCGCGCAGTTCCTTCACCTTGGGATGGTCTTCCGGCGCATCGTCCGGTAGCGGCAGGCCACTCGGATCGAAGATGCTTGTGTCCGCCCCAAAGGCTTCGAGGAGGCGCGCCGCTTCGAGCGTCAAAAAACGGCTGTAGGAACGGGCCCGCAGCGAGCCATAAAGCAACAGTACGCGGGGACGGCGGCCAAGCTGGGGTAGTTGCAACCTCGTTGCACTCGGTTCTTCGAATGCGGCCGGCGCGATATTGGATAGCGCGAGCGGGTCAACCAAGGCATTGTGTCTCCGCCTGACGCGCTTGGCTCGTGAGGCCATGGTTGACGTTGAACACGCCGTTCCTCAAGCGGTTGCGACCCGGCGGCCGTGCCGATCGACGACGCGCTCGCCATCCTCCTTAAAAAATTCGCCTTGCTGCGGCGGCAAGAGGTCGATCACGAGTTCCGATGGCCGGCAGAGTCTTACCCCCTTCGGCGTCACCACGATCGGCCGGTTGAGGAGAATGGGATGCGCGTCGATCGCGTCGAGCAGAGCGTCCTCGGCGAGGTTCTTGCCGTTAAGACCCAATTCGCGAAAAACGGGTTCCTTTTCGCGCAGCAGGGCACACAGCGGCACGCCGGTGCGCGCCGCGAGCTGGCGCAGCATGACGCGCGTGGGAGGTGTTTTCAGATATTCGATGACATGCGGCTCGATGCCCGCGTTGCGGATAAGGCCGAGTGTATTGCGCGACGTGCCGCAGCGGGGATTATGGTAGATGATGACATCCATCGGGGTCACGCTACATGTGGACGGTGGTTCGCCGCGCCCGCGGTCTGGCCGACTCTCGCGAAGACGCGCGCCGAGTGTCAATTGGCCGACGGTTTTTAGCGCCAAGCTGGTGAGCCAAGCTGGCGAGCAGGAGATTAGCCTCTCAAGGTAATAAACGCCATATCGAACGCTGCATTTTTCTGGACGCCGGTCCCTTGCACGCCCGCCAGCGCGGCCAAGGTCTCGATAGCGTTCACGTTGTCCATGTGCCGATAAGGGACGAAAAGCGACATACGCAAGGAATAACCGCGCACCTATTTCCCGGTGACGAGCAGAATTTTGCCGAGGTGCGAGGACGATTCCATCATCTCATGCGCCTGACGCGCTTGTTCGAGCGGGAAAGTGGCAAAGATCAGCGGCTTCACCAAGCCCTTGTCCAAGAGCGGCCAGATTCTTTCGCGAAGCGCGGCGGCGACCTCGGCTTTCTGTTGCACGCTGCGCGCCCGCAAGGTGGAGCCGGTCAGGGTCAGACGGCGCAGCATGATTGGACGCATATCGAAACTCTCGACCGTCGCCGATTGCAAGAAGCCGATCTGAACAATACGGCCTTCCGCCGCCATCACCGACATATTCCGTTGCAGATAAGTCCCGCCGACCATGTCAAGCACGACATCGACGCCGTGCTTGCCGGCGATCTTCCTCACCTCCTCTACAAAATCCTGGGTTTTGTAGTCGATCGCGAAATCGGCTCCAAGCGTTTTGCAAAAGCCGCATTTTGCGCTCGAGCCGGCGGTCGCGATAACTCGTGCGCCAAAATGCTTGGCGAGCTGGATCGCGGTTGAGCCAATGCCGCTTGATCCGCCATGCACCAGGAATGTTTCGCCAGGAGCAAGCTTACCGCGCGACAAAACATTGTCGAACACGGTGAAATAATTTTCCGGCAGGCCGGCCGCCGCGACAACCCCCAACGCCTTCGGCACCGGCAGGCAGAGCGAGGCATGGGCAAGCGCGTATTCAGCATAGCCGCCGGAGCCGACGAGAGCGCAAACGTCGTCGCCTTCGGCTGGCGTGCTAACGCCTTCCCCACGCGCGACCACCCGGCCCGCGATCTCGAGGCCCGGAATGGCGCTCTCGCCCGGAGGCGGCGGATAGGCACCTTCGCGTTGCAAGCAATCGGGACGATTGACCCCCGCTGCAGTGACTTCAATCAAGACCTGGCCCGGCCCCGGTTCCGGCACCGGCGCCTCGCCGGTCCTGATTACGTCCGGGCCGCCATGGCCCTCGAAATGAACCTGCCGAATCGTCAGCATGGTATTTTCCGCCTTGCGCGTTCACAACAAAGAGGAAACGCGCGCCAGTCATCCCGGTTTCATGAAGAAATAGACGGTCAGCACAAGGCCCACCGCGACGACGAAGCTTTTGACTATTTGCGCCGGCACCCGCCGCGCCGCGTGCACTCCGGCGTAACCTCCCGCAATCGCGCCAACCGCCGCGACGATCGTCCATTGCCAATGGACGAGACCGGCAATGATGAATGTGACAACCGCCGCCGCGTTCATCAGCACCGCGAGCAGAATTTTCAAGCTGTTCATCAGCCAAATGTCGCACAGCCCAAAAAGGATGAGCGCGGCGAGCATGAGAATGCCAGCGCCGCCGCCGAAATAGCCGCCGTAGATGGCGACCAGTCCTTGCGCGGCGAAAATGCCGGTCCGGTTCAATTTGAACTTTTTCGCGCCGGGACGCAAAAAACTTCCGGCCGCGAAAATTGATGTCGCGAACAAAATGAGCCAGGGCACGATGCGGCTGAAGACAGTTTGGGGCGTGACGAGAAGCAGGAGGCCGCCGATGAGCCCGCCGGCAAGGCTGATCGCCCCGAGAGCGATCACGTTGACGCGACTGTCGGCCGCGGCCTCCGCTAGACCGTCACGCGCGGCGTAACCGGTCGCGATCTGGCCGGGGAACAGCGCGACGGTGCTCGACGCGTTGGCGTCGATCGGCGGCAATCCTGCGGCGATCAGCGCCGGGAAGGTGAGAAACGAGCCCCCTCCGGCAACAGCATTGATGAAGCCTGCCGTGAAAGCGGCGAGCGCTACGAGTACAAAAATCATTGCTTTCCCGGTTCCTGCGACAAAACGCCACAGCAAAAATGGGTTAACTGTGGTGGAATTGTGGTTTAAGCTAGGCGCTGCGCCGCTGCAAAAATGCCTTTTTCCGGCGGCTGCCCGGCTGGCGTGCGACAATCCACGTCTTCTTCCTAAAGCAGATCTTCTTCCTAAAGCAGGCCTGCTTGCTAAGATCATCGTTAATTCAATTCACCCCTTAGATTTTTTAACGGTGCCGCCTATGACTTCGATTGCAGCGACTGACTCGATGTTTGTAAACGATCTTGATGCCTATTGGATGCCGTTTACCGCCAATCGTGCGTTCAAGCAGAGCCCGCGGCTTCTCGCCTATGCCAAGGACATGCATTATTTCGGCGGGGAGGGCCGGGCCATCATCGACGGCAGCGCCGGTCTTTGGTGCGCCAACGCCGGACATTGCCGCGCTCCGATCGTCGAGGCCATAAGAGCGCAAGCAGGCGACCTCGCTTTTCCTCCGCCGTTTCAGTTCGCCCATCCGAAAGCGTTTGCTTTGGCGAATCGGATCGCGGCGCTGGCGCCAGGCGATTTGGACCACGTGTTTTTTACCAATTCCGGGTCGGAAGCGGTAGATACCGCTCTAAAAATCGCCCTCGCCTATCACAACCTGCGTGGCGAAGGCGCCCGCCAGAGGCTGGTCGGGCGCGAGCGCGGCTTCCATGGCATGGGCTTCGGCGGCATGGCGGTCGGGGGCATCGGCGCAAACCGCAAGCTCTTCGGCACTCTTTTCGCCGGCGTCGATCATCTTCCTTCGACCTATAACCGCGCCAACCAAGCCTTCACCAAGGGCGAGCCGGAGTGGGGCGCGCATCTCGCCGACGAACTCGAAAGAATCGTCGGCGTGCACGACGCCTCGACGATCGCCGCGGTTATCGTCGAGCCCATGGCCGGCTCGACTGGCGTTCTGCCGCCCCCCAACGGTTATCTGGAACGGCTAAGATCGATCTGCGACAAATATGACATTCTGCTGATTTTCGACGAGGGCACCTGCGGCTTCGGCCGCCTCGGCCATGCCTTCGCGGCCGAGCGCTATGGCGTGCTTCCGGACATGATCATCTTCGCCACGGGAGTAACCTCGGGCACGGTGCCGATGGGCGGCGTGATCGTCCGCCAGCCGATTTACGAAACCTTCATGGACGGCCCGGAGCACGCGGTCGAACTGTTGCACGGCTATACCTGTTCTGGCCACCCTTTGGCTTGTGCCGCCGGTCAGGTCTCGCCGCGCTCGACCTCTATCGCAAAGAATATCTATTCGCGCGGGCGCTGCAACTCGAACCCTTTTGGGCCGATGCCGTGCATAGCTTGAAGGGGCTGCCCAATGTCCTCGATATCCGCAACGCCGGGCTGAGCGGCGGCAATCGACCTTGGGGCCAAGCCAGGCGCCCCTGGGAAGCGAGGGTTCGACGCGATGGATCGCGCTTTCCACAATTTCGATCCACGACGCTGGCGCCTATGATA
>QHBR01000352.1 GCA_003244015.1 Hyphomicrobiales bacterium
CCGAATGAATCAGACCACTAGCACAGCTTCAATTGACGGCCGCAAAGCGTCTTCGACCCGCTTCGCCTCGGTAACCAAAAGCGGTCCATCATCCCAACAATCCGCAATACCTCTGGAAATTTGGAAAATTACATAGGCCGGGCACGGTGATTGACCGTTTTTCACCGCTTCCCATGCTACGTCCTCAATGCGCCGCAAATTGTGAACGTACAATCCGTCTTTGAGAAGCTTTTTGATATTAGTAGCCCACTGCATCTCTGGCCATCATCAACCAATGTGCTCGCACTACGTCGGGATTGGGAAATCGCTCTTCTTGAATAGTGAGACCAACTGGACGTTGCGTTTCGCAAGAAGTGCCTCGGCCGCTCCTTCTTGTCTGTCTACGATTACCAAGGCGCGCTTAACGACACAGCTTGGGTGCTCTTTTAAGAGATTTTCAATTGCTGTGTTTATGGAGCCTCCTTTGGTGGCGACATCATCGACAATTAAGACCTCGGAATCATCCATGGGATACCCGTCAATCAGTTCACATGCACCATGGTTTTTTGGCTCCTTGCGCACGAAAAAATGATGAATTGGGTACTGTTCCGCGCTGCCAAGCATCAGGACGGATTGTCCGATCGGGACTGCGCCTTGTACAAGGCCGCCGATGCAGTGAATGTCATGGCGCTTCATATATTCGAGTACAATCTCTGCGATTAGAGTTGCGCCTTCGGCGAGCATTGTCGTTTGGCGCAGTTGGAATAGAAACTTGCTGCGAACACGTGACGAGAGAATGAAGTCGCCAGTTTGGAATGATTTTTCGCAGATGATATCGTATACCCGTCTCCAGCGGGGATCATCGCACCGCAAAACCTCTCCCGCTGGAATCTGGGCTTGTTTAGCTACGTGCATGCTAAAATCCCGAACACGGAGTGGCTGCAAACTACGAATCAACTCGATATTTCTAAAAATGGTACAACCTTTAGGGAGTCTTTGCTAGACTCTTTTAACGTGCAAGTTGAATATTACCGCACGTTACACGCGAGGACAACTCGCTTCGTAACGATCCTCGATCTTCTTTTTTTATCCCCACGATTTCAACAAAGTTATCCAAAGAGTCACGCTGACTTTCTGCGCTGCCAATACCCGCAGAAATCCACAGACGGTCCGCGCTTCATCGCCAGACCTGAAACCATGTGAACCTGATCGCCATTGCTGATCCGGCGATGGTCTTCGCGCCATGACGCCTCTTGCGCATAGCGAAGCAAATAGGCGGCGGTCCCGCCGGTTCTCTACATGATTGGCGGGCTTCACATAGCCGCCGAAATAGCCGCCGTCGATTTCCGCGACAATGCCGTCGCCGCCGATCTTGCGGCCCTTCATTTCTTCCGCCATGGCTTCGCGCAGTTTGTGGAGCAGACGCGAACAGCGTTCCGGACGTGACGCTGAAATCGCCCTTGCAGGCCCGGCAGCGGAAGCGCAGCGAGCCGCTCGGGCGGCGTCATTCATAGGCGTTCAAACCGCCGCAAGCCGGGCATACCGGGGAGCCGTCAGTCTCTGGCCAGCGCACCTTGCAGAACTTCGCCTCGGCTTCCGCGTCCGACATGCGGAACACCTGAGCGAGGCTCAGGTGAGCGAAGGCGGTGGCGATGAAGGCGGAGACGACGCCCGGCCGTTCTTTCCAGAATAGGCCATGACATTGCGCATGAAGTGAACCCGGCGCATGAAGTGAACCCGGCAACGCTGCCAGGTGGCGCTGAACACTCTGCTCACGGCGGCCTTGATGCCTTCGTGGGCATCGGAGATGACCAGCTTCACCCCCCGTAGGCCCCGGCGCGATAGCGACCTGAGGAACTCGGTCCAGAATGTCTCCGCCTCTGACAAGCCGGCGGACATGCCCAGAATCTCCCGCCGTCCGTCAGCGGTGACGCAAACTGCGATGGTCGAGGCCACCGAGACGACATGGCGGTCCCGGCGCGCTTTGATGGAGGTGGCGTCGATCCAGATATCGGGCCAGTCGCCTTGGATAGGCCGGGTGAGGAAGGCCTGCACCCGCGCGTCGATCTCTCGAACGCGCCGGCTCACCTCGCTCTTGGAGATGCCGCTCGTGCCCATGGCCTTGACCAGGTCATCCGCCGAGCGGCTCGAGATGCCCTGGATGGAGGCCTCCTGGATCACGGCGGTCAGCGCTTTCTCGGCCATGCGGCGTGGCTCAAGGAAGCGGGAAATAGCTCCCCTTCCTCAGTTTGGGAATGCGCAGTTCCACCGTCCCCGCTCGCGTATCCCAGTCGCGGTCGCGGTAGCCATTGCGCTGGACCAGCCGATCAAAACTCTTCTCAGCGGGGGCCGCGCCAGTCCGGTCGCCCACCTCAAGCTCCATCACGCGTCGGGCGGCAAAGCTGATCATGTCACGCAGAAAACCCGCGTCCGGGCTCCTCTCCACCAGAGCGCGCAGGTTCATCATCTCGTTGGTCATCGTGGGGTCCTCGGTTCGGGGTTGAAGTTCACACAACCCAACCTTAACTGAAGATCCCCGGTGGCTGCCCGCGCAGCCGCTCGCTCGGCTCACAGCGCTATGTTGAAAGCGCGCTTCGCGAGCGGCTCCGCTAGCCCCCGAGCTACACCACTAACCGGGACACCACCCGGATCGGCGGCTAAAGGTATCCGTGCGGGGGAATCCCAATCGACGTGTTTTGGGCAACCGCACAGCTGCCGGACGGAACCTTCGTGCCCGACCAAACCGTGCCGCACTATCGCGAACGGGGATAGGTCGATTGATCGCGTTCGCCGAACGAGACGCGAGGCTGTTCGTCCGGGGCGCGATTAACTGTCCACCACAATTAAACCGGGCTCATGCAATATATCGACGTGTCCTTTTCTTAAAAGGGTCATGACCGGGCGCGGCAATACGATTTGGGCTAGTCAGCTTAAGCTTGTGGAGCTAATAATAATTCAGAGCCTGTGGGAGACTTCCTTTGAAGACGAAAGCGACAGCGGGCCGGAAAATATTATTCCTGACACTGGGCGACTGGCATGGTTCCACCCGGCTGCTGGCGGAATTCGGAAGGCTCGGCAGATTGCGCGGGATCCAGAAAGCGCCTGGCTTCGCTCCGGATCCGGGGTATTGCACGATGTCCCCTGGGATGATCCCGGCGTCGTCGAGCATTGCTGCCGCCAGCTCTTGCAACTCCATCCAGGCCACGCGGCAAGCATCGCGCATCTGCTTTGCGGCAAGGACCACGCAGGGGAGACCTCGGCCTAAGGCTGTTTTTTGACTTTAGTCCGGGTGGCCAACACTTTGGCGCCACTCTCGCATCGCGGCGCCAAGCCGGGTCAGTGGTACGTTTTGCCTCCGCGATTTATACCCCTGATTTCCGAGTCAGGTTCGTTAGCGCGGTTTTAACCGAACTCGAGGCCGCGCTCCAGAGCCCATCGGATGCTGCTCTCCGCGAAAAGAGTCTGCCCCGGCGAGACGGCGGCGTAGCGATCGTCGAAGGTTACGATCAAGGCCTCGACCCGCTTGCCGTCGATGCAACTGATCAGCGCAGCGACGGGCGCGCCATCGAGGCTTAGCAAGAACACGACAAAACGGCTTCGCCCACGTATCTGCCGTCCGGCCAACCGCAGGAATTCCCGACAGTACGCGGGGAACGGCTCTTCGCCCCCGAGTCCTTGGCTCGCCATCCGGGCACTCTTATGCAGTAGAATCCAGTCGACCAGCCCGGCAAAGCTGTCGGCGCAGTCCACGACCTCGAAGCCGATTCTACCGCGATCGGCGAGACGTCGCCGCATTTGACCTACTTTCCTGCGGTGAGTGCCGCTGCGCGAACGCAAATAGCCGTCCCACCCCGTGGCATGGGGCCAACGGACCCAGCGCAAGAGACTCCGTGCGCGGATGCGGCAGCGCCTATCCTGGGTGAGCAGCCCGTAGAGCGCCGTATCGGAGCGGACATGCGCGAGATTTAGCATGTCGACGCAGCGGGTTCGCTGCAGCATCTCCCACGCTGGGGCGACGCGACGCGTCGTCTCGGGCCCATCTTCAACCAACAGGTTGTGGTATTCGAGCTCGAGCGGGATCCAGAAAGCGCTTGGCTGTGCGCCGGATCAAGCGTGCTCCACGACGTGCCCCGGGATGATCCGGCCGTATTCGAATTTTTTTTATTGCAGCCGGCTGTTGCGACGGCATCCCGAGCACGCGGCGAAGATCGCGCGTCTGCTCGACATCGAAGACCGCACGAGACCTCGGCTTGAAGTTGGCCAAGCGATCGTTCACTGATCACACAAGCCGCGATTGCTCCACCGCGGCGGCGATGAAACTCGCGAACAGCGGGTGAGGCTCGAAAGGCCGCGATTTGAGCTCGGGATGAAATTGCACGCCGATGAACCAGGGATGATCGGAAAATTCGATCGTCTCCGGCAACAGGCCGTCCGGCGACATGCCGGCGAAGACGAGACCTTTTTGGGCGAGACTTTCGCGGTAGGCGGTGTTGACCTCGAAACGATGCCGGTGGCGTTCGGATATGCTGGTCGCGCCATAAATGGCGGCGATCCTTGAGCCCGGCATCAGTTCCGCGCGATAGGCGCCAAGCCGCATCGTTCCGCCAAGATCCGTCCTGGCGGCGCGGATTTCCAGCTCGTTGCCGCGCAGCCATTCAGTCATCAGCCCGACGACCGGCTCCTTCGCTGGACCGAATTCACTCGAATTGGCGTCCGGCACGCCGGTCAAGGATCGCGCCGCCTCGATGACCGCCATCTGCATCCCGAAACAGATTCCAAAGTAGGGAAGTTTGCGTTCGCGGGCAAAACGCGCGGCGAGAATTTTGCCTTCCGCGCCGCGCTGGCCGAAGCCGCCCGGAACCAGAATGCCATGCACATGTTCGAGGTAAGGCGCCGGATCGCTGGTTTCGAAAATTTCCGATTCGATCCAATCGAGGTGGACCTTGACCCGATTGGCCATGCCGCCGTGGCTCAACGCTTCGGTCAAGGATTTATAAGCGTCCTTAAGCCCGGTGTATTTGCCGACGATTGCAATCGTGACTTCCCCTTCCGGGTTGGCGAGCCGCTCCATTACCGCGTTCCAGCGGCCCATGTCGGGTTTTAGCGCGGGCTCGATCCCGAAAGCCGCCAAGACCTCTTGGTCGAGCCCCGCCGCATGATAGGCGTGCGGCACCTCGTAAATCGAGGCGACGTCGCGGGCTTCGATCACCGCGCTTTCCCGCACATTGCAGAAAAGCCCGATCTTGCGCCGTTCCTCGCGGGGAATCTCGCGATCGGTGCGGCAGAGAAGGATGTGCGGCTGGATGCCGATCGAGCGCAGTTCCTTCACCGAATGCTGGGTCGGCTTGGTCTTGAGTTCGCCGGCGCTCGGGATGAACGGCAGCAGCGTGAGGTGAATGTAAATCGCTTGTCCGCGTGGCAAATCATTGCCGAGCTGACGGATCGCTTCGAAGAACGGCAGGCCTTCGATATCGCCGACCGTGCCGCCGATTTCGACCAGGACGAAATCGACGCCCTCGTTGCCGCTTAGCACGAAGGCCTTGATCGCACTGGTAACGTGCGGAATGACCTGGACGGTTGCGCCAAGGTAATCGCCGCGACGTTCCTTGGCGATGATCTCCTGATAGACCCGGCCGGCCGTGATATTGTCTTCCCGCATCGCGGGCCGGCCAGTGAAGCGCTCGTAATGACCAAGATCGAGATCGGTTTCCGCGCCGTCCTCGGTGACGAAGACTTCGCCGTGCTGGTAGGGGCTCATCGTCCCCGGATCGACGTTGAGATAGGGGTCGAGCTTGCGCAGCCGGACGCTATAACCGCGCGCCTGGAGAAGCGCCCCAAGCGCCGCCGCCGCGAGACCCTTGCCAAGCGATGACACCACGCCGCCGGTGATGAAGATAAACCGCGCCATGGGGCTTGGGATTTATCCTATTTCCGCCCGCTTGGGGAGGGAAATTACGCGCCGCTTCCTTATTTTGCATATAAACGCGAAGGTTATTTCGACCACGGCAAATCATAGTCCCTTGGCTTAGTCTTGGCTGGGCCGGACGCGGCTTGTGGCGGCGCCGGTTGCACCATGATGGAAGCCGGCGGAGCCGGAGGCGCGGCGGGCCCAGTCCGGGCTGGCAATGTCATTCCTGGCGGAAGCGCCGGCGGCTTGGCCGCCTGGTCTTCAATCCGTTTCAATTGGTCGAGCAAACTTCCCTTGCCCGCCCCCTCTTTTGCCGCGCCCTCGCCCGGCGGCTCGATCGGCGTGAGGCTTTGGAAGGTCACTTCCGGGGCTTGATTGAACCGGGCGAGAATCGTCAAGCCCATGCTGGTCGCGAAAAACAGCGCCGCCAAAATGGCGGTTGCGCGGGTTAGCGCGCTTGCCTGGCCGCGTCCGGTCATGAAACCGCCGCCGCCGCCCACGCCAAGGGCGCCGCCCTCGGAGCGCTGCAAGAGCACGGTCACGACAAGCACGACGACGATCATGAGATGAACAACGATCAGGACCGACTGCATGGAATTACTCTCTGAGAGTCTAGGCGCCCGCCGCGATGCAAGCTGGCGTGGCGGGAGCGACGCGGCTTCGAATTTGCACCCCTTTTAACCGGCTCCTCGCCGCGTGGCTAGATGGTCCGAAATAGGCGGCCAGAAGACGCCGGAACCCGGGCAGGAAACAAAGATCGCTGGCTCAGGCGAAGATCCTGTTGCGCGCTCTGTTGGTGGTATGACTGAGATCTTCGTTTCGCTGTTCGCCCAGCCAGATTTTCGCGCCTAGCTCGGCGGCATTGTGCACATCGAGAGTCTGAT
>QHBR01000257.1 GCA_003244015.1 Hyphomicrobiales bacterium
CATCTGGCCCTCCACATATGGCCTCATATGGGTGGCAGCTCCTTGGCGATGTGGGATCGCGGCAAAAACCGGTATGTTTCACGAGTTGCGGCGGCGCGGCGCGGGGGCTCCTTTCATTCTGCCGCCACACTCTCCGCCGCTTCCGCCGCCTTGCCCCGTTGTGACGCGGAGAATTTTCGCGCGCGCCGCTTCTTCCACCAAATGTAGATGCCTGTCACCGACAGCATCGCGATCGCGAGCCCGAGCACACAGACGAAAATGCGGTAGGGAAGGCCGAACACGTCGGCCATGTGCAGGGCGGCGAGCCAGGTCGAGACCGTATCGCCGCTATGTTCGCCGGCGGGAAAGTTCAGGGATCGCAAGGCGCCGGTGTCGCCGTCGAACGTGAGGTTTGTACTCCCGCTTTTGTCCCTGATATCGCGGCTGCTTTTCACGTAATAAATATAGCCGCCATTGCTAGGGTCGAACCCGAGGCCCTCCACGCGCTCCACGGAAAAGCCATGGCTTGCCGCCTGTTCCGCCATGAGCCGCGCGCCAATCGCCTGCGCCGCGCGCCAATCGACCTTTGGGGGTTGATCGCCGGGGTCGGGCGGCATTGCCATGGAATGCTCCATGCGCGACGGGTAGTCGAACACCGCGCCCGTCACCCAATCATAGACCGGAGGGAAATTGTATCTCACACTCGACCAGGCGAAGATGAAGAGCGCCGACCAGAGCCACAAGCCGCGCGCGGTGCAGATCGAAATTGAGGCGAAATGCGCCGGCGCGCCGTTTGATGAGCCAGGCCGGCTTCCAACGCCCCAAGAAGCCGACGTTCGCCATGGGCAATGTAAGATAGAAGTCGACGAAACAATCGAGCGTCCAGATCAACGCCACGACGCCCAGAACCCAGCCGCCGGTCGTTCCCAACGCGAGCGCATAATGCGGCTTGTATATGAAGGGTATGAGATTGATCGAGCCTTGCGAGAGATCGCCATAGTTGCGGCGTCCGAGTTCTTCCCCGGTCCAGGGATCGACGAAAAACTGGACGAAGCCGAGCTCATAGGGCGTGCCCGTCGCGGGATCCTTGCGTGGACGGAAGTTCACCTGCACCTGATCGGGCGCGGTGATGAAGACGTCTTCCAACCGGCATTGTGGAACCAGGGTCCCCGCGCGCTCGGCGAGCGTCGCGAGGTCGAGCGCCGCCACCCCGGACCTCCCCAACCCAACGGTGCAGCCAGACGAAAAAATGGCGGATCATTTGCGTGTCTCCTTTCTACCAGCGCCGCGAGCAACGGCGACCCGTCCGTCATTGCGAGCCGTAGGCGAAGCAATCTAGGAGCCGTGGGGTTGCCCCTGGATTGCTTCGTCGCTGCCTCTCGCCTTCGCGGGTACGTCGAACCGGCTTTCGCCGGACGCTCCGCTTTCGACGTCGACGCCGCTCTCGGCTCGCTCCTCGCAATGACGGTTGAGGAAGCGCGCGGTCAATATTTCGCAACGAACGGAGCCGGAGCAAAGCTGTCGAACTTGTAGCTGAAGCCGACCCGCACCTGGTGTTGGTTCAACGTTCGGTTCGCGTTATGAACGAGCCCGTCACCCCTGGCGTCGTCGCCAACGCCGCGACGGCAATCCCTGGGTTCGAAATAGTGTCGAAATTGGAGTAGCGGTATTCGGCGAATACCGACCAATTGTTGGTCACGGCATAGTCGATACCGCCGCCGGCCGTCCAATCCACGCGGGTGCTCGAGAAGTTGTCCGAGGCGTTGAAGGGATTGCCGCCGTTTATGGTGGGAATTAGGTTTACGTTGCCTGAGGTCGAGTAACCGGTTTTGAAGCCGCCGAACGCAGACCGCCGGTACCGTAGAATAGGACACGGTCCCAGGCGATGCCGATGCGGGCACTGATCGAACCCTGAATGTCGGAGTACGTGTGCGCCGAGATGGTGGCGCCTCCGAAGGCAATAGGAAAAGTGGCCTGGGGACTATCTGTCACGCTAGTCCCGTCGACCGTGCCTTCGAGACTCACCACACATTGGTTGATCTGGTAATTATAACCGACGTGAGCGCCGCCGATCACCCCGTTCGGAGAACTAAAGACCGAGGTGTTGAAAGCGTTGCCGGTAAACGAATCAAATCCGGTGAAGTCCAAATCACCGCTCTCCCAGGCATAGCCGATCTGGCCGCCGAGATAGATGCCGGTCCAGGTGAACACCGGCGGCGGGGGCGGCAGTGGCCGAAGGTCGGCCGCAAGTGCCGGTCCTGTGAGAGCAATGGCCCCGGCGGATGCCAGGAGGAACTTACGTGAGAGGAAGTTACGAGACATGGACGTTTTCCTTATCTGAGGTTGGAAGGCGGAATTGCCAGGGAAGAGAACGAGGCCGTCGTTGCGACCGCGAACCATGGCGATCAATCGCAACAGCGAGATCGCAACGACGGCGGACGCTAGGAAGAGAGGGTGCGCATTGGTGGACTTTTAGGTGGACTTTTAGGGTGTCTTTCTCCATATTTCGCGGGCGAGGGGGCCATGGTAGAATGCCAACCGTTTTACATATCGACGGCTTCCGGTTATATTTTTACAGCCATGAACCAAACGAACCGCCGCATATCCACGTGGACAGGGGCATGGCTTCGGCCAAATTCTGGCTCGAAAATATCGCGCTGGCACGTAACGCCGGATTCTCCGCCAGGGAGCTCGGCGAGGCTCAACGTCTGGTGCTGGAGCACCAGGCACAGCTCTTGGAGGCTTGGCATGTCTTCTTTGGCACCCGCCACTGATCTTCGCGTTAGGGAAGTTTTTGCCGGCGAGGACCGTCTGACCGTGGAACTGATGGATGGACGCGCGATCTCAGTGCCGCTGGCCTGGTATCCGCGCCTTGCCAAGGCAACAGCTGCTCAGCTCTCCCGCTGGGAAGTCAAGGGCGGCGGCTACGGAATCCATTGGCCGGAGATCGACGAGGATTTGAGCACGGAAGGACTGCTGCGGGCCGCTCGCGCCCCTGGCGTGACGTGACGGCCGCCCCTCATTGCGACCGCGAGCCATGGCGAAGCGGGAAGCAATCCAGGAGCCCTGGGGCTGCGTCTGAATTGCTTCGTCGCTTTGCTCCTCGCAATGACGGTGTGGGCCATGCTCCTGGCAATGATGGCGGACGCCGGGGCGTAACACGCGAGGCGTGGCTCAAAACTCCGCGCAGAATTGTCGCGCGCGGCGTTTCTTCCACCAGATGTAGACGCGGGTGACCGACAACATGGTGATAGCAAGCCCCAGCGCGCAGACGAAGATGCGGGTCATTCTTTGGTAGTTTCGTCGTCGGGAGACTCGTGGAGATGGCGGCTGAGCATTACTCTGGATCGTCGCAGGCGAGCGATGGCCGGCTGCGGAATAATGGCTTGGAGAAGTGTAGCCGCGAGTTGGCGTAGGAGACGCCACGCGCCTGGCCGGGTCAAGCGGCGGCAGCCAAGCGGAGAGAGTCCTCGCGTTCGTCGACGAACGGCTCGAGAAGAAGAATGGTCAGAAGATGAGCCAGCACGTAAGGTCTGGCCGAGCGCTCGTCGATCCCCGGCGGCCGGTTCAGGCCGATGAGGCTTTTCAACCGTTTGAAGCCGAGTTCGATGCGCCATCGCAGGCGATAAAGGGCAAGGACATCGGCGGTCGAGAAGGCCTCCGGCGTGAGCGATGTCGCAAGGATCGCCCATTCCGCGGCGGCGCGTGTTCCTTTCGAGATTTGATGGCCTCCTTTTTTCGCAGCCCGGCGCGCCTTGCGTCGCGACGTCTCCGCCGCTTGTCACGGCTTCCTGACGGCAACGAGCCGCAGGGCAAGAGCAGCACCTCCCTTGCGCGCAACCCAAATCGGCCGATCGATCAGCCCACGGGCCGCTGCCTGCCATCGTCCAAAAACTCGATGAACTGCGTCCTCATCTCGCCCGCAGCGCATTGATGTCGGCGCGCTTGCAACTAGAGCGGGCGCGTACCGCCAGCGACACGCTCGCCGTCATGGGTCTCCCGGCGCTGGTTCTCAATGAGCAAGGCAAGGTCCTCGCCGCCAACCCTTTGATCGAAGCGCTGACAAGCTATGTTCATTGGCGGGCGCGGGATCGCGTGTCGCTGAAGGACAGAAGCGCCGATAATCTGTTGCGAGACGCGATCGCGGCAATTGATGTGGCGGGCGGCTCCAGCGTGCGCTCCTTCCCTGTCCGCGACACCGGCGCTGAAGCGATGATGGTCGCGCATGTCGTGCCCATTCGCTTGTCGGCGCGCGACATTTTTGTCCGCTGCGCCGCCGCGCTCGTCTTGACTCCCGTCACTCTGCCGCAAGCACCCCCGGTCGAGTTGGTGCAGTCCTTGTTTGATCTGACGCCCGCCGAGGCCCGCGTCGCCCGAAGTCTCGCCTCCGGAAAAACCGTGGAAGACATCGCCACCGATGGCGGCACTTCCGCCAACACCATCCGCACCCACGTCCGCGGCGTGTTGGAAAAGACCGGCTGCAACCGGCAAGTCGACATCGTCGCGCTTCTCACCGCGATTTCCTCGCCGCGGCTGGCGCGCCCGGCCTAACGCGGCGTCATTTCGAAAAATCGCAAAAAACCGCGCCGCCTCATCAAACCTGATGAGGCGACGGCCGCATTGGCCGATTAGCGTCTCCTTCAATCGAAATGGACTCCGGGGATCAAATCGGGCCACTCCGCAGCCAGAAAGACCAGATTGAGCCCGTCCGGAATGCAATCCCCGGCCCGCCGGGGAATGTTGCGAGATATCCTTTCCTTGCTTTCGTCGGAGTCGAACGAATGCAAATGATCGCGTCCCAAATTGAACGTGCCTTTCTCGCCCGCGATCTCCTCAGCGACGACAGGACGCTTTCGGAATTGCTGGGAAGCGTGATGGCACGTGCCGGCTTTGGTTTGATTCTCGCCACAGCAGATCGGCGTATTATCTATGTAAATGACGCGGCTGACACTCTTATGCGCGCTCGCAACGGCCTGCGCTGCGAACGCAACTGCATCAGTGCCTCGGATTTTACGTCTTCAAGAAAATTACAATCGCTTATAACTGCCGCTTCGCGACAGACAGATGAATCGGTGCAAGGAGGGTCGCTCATTTTTCGCGATGAAGATGGAGCGGCGTCGCTCGTTGTGCATATTGTGCCTCTCTGCCCTCGTTCCGCTGTTGTTCCGCCCGACAAGGAGTACCCTGTCGCTGGCCTTGTCATGGTCGAGTGCAAGCGAGGGATCGCCGATCGAATAAATGTCTTTGCGGATCTCTTTGGCTTGACTTCGGCGGAAGCGCGCGTCGTCTCCTAACTGATCTCGGGAGGAGGCCTCACAACGGCAGCGTCCCGACTGAATATTGCCCGATCCACGGCGCGGTACCATCTCACACACATTTTGGAAAAGACTGGCGCCCACCGCCAGGCGGAGCTTGTCCGGGTTTTTTACGAAGTAACACTCCCTTGGTGCGGGCGCCGTCGCACGGAGGACAACAATCGCAAAGCTGTTGCTGCTGGCTTGGCTGCCAGAGATTACGGGCAGGGCATAGAGCCTTAAGGGCAATGCTAGGGACGTGTGAGTCGTTTAGGAGCGAAAGATGGACGCGGGCTTGGCTTTTCTCACGCCATTCGCGATTGAGAGCGGCGCGGCCTGCGGCCCAAATCCATGCGTTTCGCGTTGCTTATCGCCCAGCCAGATTTTCGTGCCGAGCTCGGTGGAATTGTGCACATCGAGAGTCTGATAAAGCTTTTTGGTCAGACCCGCGACCGTGGAAGGTTTGAGGCCGAGTTCATCAGCGATTGCAG
>QHBR01000126.1 GCA_003244015.1 Hyphomicrobiales bacterium
CAGATGTTCGACGGCTTCGCTAGTGACGGCGATCTCGTGCGTCTCGACGCGGCCATGACCTTTCTCGACGCTGTTTGCGCGCGCAAGATCCTGCGGCGGCCCGTCACAGGGGGAAAGGTCGCCGAAGGCGATCTTGATGTTGCTTGCAAGCTCGGGCTGATTGCCTTTCGCCGCAAAGAGATAATGGCCCTTGGCGTCGCGGATGTGGTGGCAAATCTCGCGCTACGCGAAAATCGCGTCGCCAGTGACGATCGCTCCCGGCGCCCGTCCACGCGCAATGCCAAATAGCTTAAAAGCTCAAGTTTCAGCCGTCGCCCCCAGCGGAAAATCGAAAGCAGATCGTTCGACCCCGCCAGCATAGCCCCAACCGCGACCCCCAAAATCGACCGTAGCTCTGAGTTGCGTCCCTGACGCCCGCGGCGATCCTCGATCTCCCTCAACGCGTCCCATAAATTGCAAACCATGGCGAACCACCTCCAAATGGCGATTCGCCAATAGAATCCATCTCCTCCGGAATGTCAGCAACCTCCCTGCGGTTTATTGAATCACCCTGCTTGCCTCTCCTGGCCGGGGCCAGATGAAACACCTGGACCTGGCAATTGAACCAATGCGCGCGGCCCTAAGGTGCCTCGGAAGTGGAGGTCAAAAGTGAAACTGTGTTTTATGACAACACTACTCTTTGTTGCGCGTCGGTTTATGCAAGGTCGGATGATGACCCAAAGGTCCCCGGCGTTACCTGCCACGTTTTGCAGGCTCGGGCGGATGCAGCCAGCCGCTTGGTCTGCATGAAGACCCGTCAAATTTCTCGGTTGTCTGCTATCAAACCGGCTCTATCAACGTCGGCATCTCGAAGTTAACGGACGACGAGGAGGTGCTCAGCGAAAAACGAGTATCATCTTCAACGCTAGCCGCATTTACAGGATGCTCGACAAGAAGCACAACACGCTGATTTATCGCCGTAAGTTCGAAAATGGTCAGCGGTTCGCCAGCCAATTCCATCAGCTCCGTGCCGATCATGCCATGTGGATCAGAATAATGGAAAACGAGAAAATCCTCGCATTCTCCTCTTTAATCTGCATTATCGGAGAGACCAATCGTGATCGGCTATCGATTCCGGCCGTATATCTGCCACGAGTCGGGTAAAGCGTGGCCGAAGCAATAGCCGTCCAGCTTGCGGCGCAGGAAGCTCACATCCTGCCGAGCAAAACCAGTATTAACACGATAACTAGCACGAGACCCAAGCCGCCCCCGCCATAGTAGCCGGTCCCGTAGAAGGGGCCGCCCCCAAGTCCACTAAGGCCCCCGAGTAAGATGATAACCAAGACGATGAGAAGGATGGTTCCGAGCGACATGAAAGTCTCCAAGAGTTTAGACGACTACCCGCGTGAGAGCCGCCAGGTTTAGTAACGAAGGGAAAACGACATCGGTTTGCGAGTTCGGTGCCGCCGCCATAGGCGCGGCACCGTCTTGATCCGAGCGTCTAGCGAAAGAAGAGTGCAAGCAAAATGATGATCGGAATTGGCACTCCCAACAGCCAGAGAAGAATTCCGCGACCCATAGCAAATGTCCTCCTTGTTTATCTTGACGATTTCTCCTTCGCTGTTGCGAGTGGACAGAGAAGACCTTAATTCCAGGCGCCGTCTCGTAGCCGCCCGCCTTCCGTGGCGGCGAGGCTTGCGGCAAAGGCACCGATCAGCATGGAGGCGGTCAACCAGAGTGACAATTTCATCGCGCCCTTGCGAGCATTGTCGGCCGTAACCTTCGCCTGGGTGACTACCTCCGATACCCGCTTTTCTGCATCTGCCTGACTAAGCCCTGTGCTTTGCGCGACGACTTGCGCCACATAGGTACGATCCGCGGGAGCGACGTCGCCCCCAGCACGAAGGCTGGCTGTCAAAAGACGGCCAATTTCTGCACGTGGGGCAGTGGGATCGTCCCCGGCTTGGTTCGCGGCGCGATCGGAGCGGAACAGTCTATCCACGAAGGAGTCGATTGGTGAGAACGCCTGGGCCGTAGCCGGACTGGCGCCCTGCACGAAGCCGGGCGATGCAGCGCCGACGATGTGAGCCGTCGCCGAAGCCAAAGCAGCTGCGCTAAGGACGGTCGCCAACCCCCAGGCCAGGAATCCGTGGGCAGTGTCCCGGAAATAGACCTCATGGGTATGGACGCCGACCCACTTGGTTCGCAGGCGTCCAGCGAGATAGCCGCCAATGGTTGACGATAGCATCGCGACCACGATCAGGTAAAGGCCAGCACCGACGCTACGGGTAGCCGACGAAATCCCCGCGTTGGACCACGGCGAAACCGCCGCGAATCCCATACCCACACCAAACACAAGAAGCACTAAAGTCAAAGCTGACGCGGCGACGCCACCGGCGATAATCGCGCCCCATGAAACTCCAGACGCCTGAGCCTCTTCGGTTGGTGCTTGCATGCCGGTCCGTGGTTCCATCATGGTTTCCATCCCCGAGAAATGTTTGCTTCATGACGTACAGAGACTTCGAGAAACTCACTCGCTGAATAAGTTTCATTGACCCCGTGCACTAGCCCGCTTGGCCCGCCTGATTTCGGAGATCGCGGATGCGATCGTGATTTGCCTTCACACCTTCGTACTGGCGGCGCACAATCGCTTTTACATCCGGAGGGAGGTCCTCCTTGAGCGCTGCTTCATAGGCGCTTTTTGCAACGTCTTCGCCGCGCTCGCATTCGGCCAGCACCGCGTGTTCATCCATTCCGGTAATCGAAGACTTGATGTTAGTCCAGGCGCGGTGCAGCGAACCGCCGACCGTGCCGGAGTCTGCGGGTTCGCCGCCGAGCCTCCGTATCGCGGCCTGCAATTCGGCAGCGCCTCCGTCGCATCTCCGGGCGGCATCCTCGAACACCGTCTTCAAACGAGGGTTTGTAACGCCATCGGCGCAAGTGCGGAAGCCGCTCTCGCCGTCTTTTGTCGTTTCCAGCAGCTTGTTCAACGTCGCGACCACTTGATGATTGTCCATTCGATTTCTCCTATTTCCAGCGTCCTTCATACTTGAATTCCGGGGCGGCCTTGAGCTGCTCCTTGGTCGTATTGATCAGCGCCATCCATTTCTTTTTGGCCGGATCATAAGTGATCGAAAGTCTGGCGTCACGGCGACGAAATGTTTGCCCATGCCTAGAAATCCGCCGACCGACAAGATGTAGCCATCAAGCATGTCCTTTGCGATTACGAGATCCTTGATTTCACCGACTTTTTCATCAGAGGTCTTGTAAACGGCGTTGTAAACTTTCAGCCCGATTAAACTATGGCTCAACACGGCATCCGCCGGCACAGTGGTAAACTGGACGGTCCGCGCGGGTGTCGCGCTCTGGGCGAAGGCCGCCACAGACAGGGTGGTAGTGACGATAAAGGCCAAGCAAAGACGACGCATCATGTAAGTCCTCATGTAAGTCCTCCATTATGCATCTAAATTGTGTATTTGGATTGTGTCTCTAGCCGGGGTCCCCAGATGCGTCGTCACCTGTAGCCCATCGGAATAATCAAGCTGCCGCCTTTTGATTGACCGCAGTCTTGGCCAATTCGGTAAGTAGCTCGTCCGTCCTCTTCTCTTCGACAAGAGTTTCATCGAGCAGTTTTACTGCCCCAGTCAGTCCAAGCTCGGAGGCCCACGTTTTCAGGGTGCCGTAGCGGGAAATCTCATAATGCTCGACCGCCTGCGCCCCGGCGAGGAGCCCAGCATCGAGAGCCGGAGAATCCCCGAACTCCTCCATAACCTCTTTGCCTTCGTCCAGTATGCCGAGGATCGCATCGCAGGTCTTGCCGCGCGCGGGCTTTCTAATCAGTTCGAAGATTTCTTCCAGGCGGCCGACCTGTCCTTCGGTTTCATCGCGATGCGTCTCAAAGGCGTGTCGCAAATGGTCGGAGTTGGCCGCCTTCGCCAACTTGGGTAGAGCCTTCAGAATCTGTTTTTCGGCGTAATAGATGTCCTTCAGAGTTTCATGAAATAGATCCGCAAGCGTCTTCGATTTTGCAGCCATCTGATGCTCCCTCGGTTTCAGGATTACATTCGCAAACGCCGCGGAACCTTCGAAGTTCCCAGCCCCCAAAATTAACGCCTATAGGTTCGCGGTGAGTGGAGCCTCAACTGGCCGCCGCCCGGAATTCCGCTATTTTCCGGTCTTTTTGACTGCTGAAAAATCGGGGTAGTCTGTATGGCCTGCGCTCTTCGCGGCAGAGTCCTGGTCGCCGCTCTTAGCACCTTCTTTCGCGTCCGGAGCGCGGCCGGTGACTTTCTCAATGACCTTATCTACCAGGCCGGGTTCATCCTTCGTGTTTCCTGTTCCATTTGCGGGCTCTTGCGCGAGCGCGACCGCCGGTACAAGCACGAACGCTGCCGTGGACAATGCTGTTACGAGCTTCATGAAAAATCTCCTGCTGAGCGAGTGTACCGGCGCCGAAGATTGTGCCGGATTATTCCCTGAACGGAGATTAGCCAAAAAGGTTCCAGCTCGAGCGTCGCCACGGCGCCGGCCGCTCCTAGCGATAGAGACTTGAGGGCTCTGTTGCAGCGAATAAGATAGTGAACATTATAATTGAATCGCCCTCCAGATAATTGAATCGCCCTCCAGCCCCTTCGGATTTATGCTTCGTCTGGGGAATTCGGGCTTAAAGCGGCTTTGCGCCTTGCCATCGGCGAGCCAAAAATCTTGCGCCGCGCCGGAATTGCCGCCCGAGCTGCGCCAGCAACCCTGTGCGCTGCCCGCGGCGGAATAGAAAAATACCGTCATCTCGAGAGACCGGCCGCCGTCGCGGCCCAGCAACAACCGCCGCCAAGGATCGCCCCCGGCAGCACGTTCCTGGCGAACGCCTTCATCCCCGTTTCCTCCCGATGCCGTCGCCTTGAAACAAGGTCAGGATGACGGCCTCAATAAACGCATTCCTCGAAGGAAGGCTCGATGCTTCCCGCCCATTGCGCTTTGAACTTCTTTATCAGCCGCTCGGCTTCGCTTCCTTCCGCGAGGACCGCATCGAGAGGGGCGAGAAAGACGGTTTCGTCAATTCCGCGGGCATTGCGCCGGTTGCGCTTGGCGAGACCCGTGCGGGCAATATTTAGGACTTCGGCCGCGACCTCGCGCAGCCGCCGCCCGCGGATCGCCGCCGCAAGGCCGAGGCGCGGAACATCGGCACGCAATTGCTCACGCTCCTCGGCTTTCCAGGTTTTCACGAGATCCCAGGCGGCGTCGAGCGAGGACGGCGCGTAGAGGAGCCCCGTGAAAAGCGCCGGAAGCGCCACAAGGAACGGCCTTGGTCCAGCGTCGGCCCCGCGCATTTCGAGATAGCGTTTCAGCCGTACTTCCGGAAAAATGGTGGACAGGTGATTGGCCCAATCGGCGAGCGTCGCCTGCTCGCCCGGAAGCTGCGCGAGCTTGGCCTTCAAAAGATCGCGAAAATCGGCGCCGGCCACGTCGTGATAGATGTCGCCGCGCTTGACGAAATACATCGGCACCGAAAGCGCATAATCGACGTAGCGCTCGAACGACATCCCTTGCTCGAAAGCAAAAGGCAGCATGCCGGTGCGAGCTTCGTCGGTGTGGCGCCAAACCTCCGAACGCGCCGAGAGAAAGCCGTTTAGCTTGCCCTCCGCGAATGGCGAATTGGCAAACAGCGCGGTTGCGACCGGCTGCAAGGCCAGCGACACGCGAAGTTTTTTGACCATATCGGCTTCGTTTGAGAAATCGAAATTGGCTTGCACGGTGGAGGTGCGAAACATCATGTCGAGGCCCCGCGCGCCAACGAAAGGCATAAATTTTGCCATGATCGCGTAGCGCTGCTTGGGCATCAGCGGAATTTCGCCGAGCCGCCATTTGGGGCTCATGCCGAGCGACAGAAAGCCTATCCCCAAGGGCGCGGCGACGGATTCGAGCACCGAAAAATGGCCGTCGAGCTCGGCGCTGGTTTGATGGATCGCGTCGAACGGCGCACCGGAAAGTTCGAATTGACCGCCGGGCTCGAGCGAGATCCCGGCCCCGCTCGCCGCGTCGTATAGTCCGATGATGTGGCCACGGTCGTTCACCGGCGCCCAGCCGAGCCTCTTTTGCATTCCCTCGAGAAGCGCGCAGATGCCGCCTTGGCCCCGCGCGGGCATGCCTTCATAGGGCACCGGCGAACGGCTGGTCCGATAAAATGCTATTTTCTCATGTTCGGTGCCGATCCGGAACTGGTCCAGAGGCCTCGCGCCGCCCGCGATCCGGGCAACCAGTTCGTCGCGCGACGCGATGGGGGTCAAATCCGTGACGTCGCGCGCCATTGCCACACTTTCGCTTTCACTTGCACTTGCACTTGCGCCAACATGTGCGGCCTTTAGCATCGACGCGCGGCCAACCGAACGCGGTCGAGTCGTAGCCGGGATGCCGGCCGAGTGGCCGCGCCTCCGCGCGCCGCTACATAGGCGGGGGCGCGCCCAAGCGCAATGTGTCCAAGCGAGGGCGCCCTAACAGGACCGGCGGCGGAGGTGCGAGGCTGCCGCTTTCAGTGGCGCTTGCCGCCCCATGATCTGGGCGATTTCAGCGCTAGAGTATCCGTATTGATCAAGCTGATTTTGGTGTCCAGGGCCGATGTGCTTGGAGGAGGGCGTTTTCGAGGAGGAGGAGCTTTCGCATGAGCGCGGCGAGAGCGGCCTTGGCGGGCTTGCCGCAAGCCCCGAGCTTTGCGTATTTGGCTTGCAGGTCAGGGTTGAAGCGCGCGGGGCCAGCATGTAAAGGGCCCGGCGGACGCTGGCCCGTGTGCTGCGAATGATGGCGCGGCCGGTCCAGCTTGACTGGCGGGCGACGGGCGCAAGACCGGCCAGGCTCGCGGCTTGCCGGGCTTCGAGGGTGCCAAGCTCGAGCATTTCGATCAGCAGGGCGAAGGTAGTGAGCCGCAAGACGCCGGGGATGCGTGTCAGGATCAGGAAGCTTTGGGCGAGGTCCGGATCGGCTGCGAGGCGCGTTGATAGGGGCCGGTGGGCTCAAAGACCACGCGGCGCCGCATCGCTCTCCTGATCCAGGCGATCAGGGCCTTGTGGCCAGCCTTGTCATTGGCGAACCGGCGATTTGCGCCGTCGGCCATGCGATCAACGTCGAGAGTGTCTTTCGAGATGTCGACGCCATTGGTAGAAGGGTAAAAATTGGGATTTGAGATTTCGGACACCGTTGCGGGAATTCGCAACTTGCCATTCATCTGGGCATCTCGAAAA
>QHBR01000397.1 GCA_003244015.1 Hyphomicrobiales bacterium
GGGTATTTTTCGAGATGCCCCTACCTATTTGAGAGGTAACTCTTTACAATTCTCGACCACCGAGTACTTGGTTTTGTCTGCATTTGTTTTTGTGGTGACTACATCTTTAGACCCGACTTGTACTTCGGTAGTCGTGGTATCGTACACGAGGTCGAATGAGTATGTTTTGGCGTTCGGCCCGCCCAACCCGCTGTCCAGGGGAAGCGGAACGATAACAAAGCTGTTGACGTCGGTTTTTTGGTTCGCCGGGAAAGCGGCCCGCGCAAGGCCCTTCACGCCCATGGCCTGCACGAATCTCGGATCCGCATCTATAAAACGGCGGGTTCGGCGAGATATATCTTTCTGTTGAAATTCGGCGGTGGTTTGGTCGACCATCAAGCGCTCTGGATCGAGGTGGAAAGCGTCGCTCTGTTTTGCATTGTCGATGGTTTCAATTTTGAAGATAACAAAGCCTTCATTGGGCTTCGCCTTCTCTTCGTTGCCGGTTAGCGCAGCGTAGCTTTTGCATACGCCGACCTGAGAATAGGAAATCATGGTAGGATTGGTGGCGCTTCGCTTACCGCATCCTGATAGAGCGATCGACCCTGCGACCAGCACTGGGACGGACAAAATTGCTATATTTGACGTTTTCATGGTTCTGTTTCCTCTTGGGTGGGCTGTTTAATTGGGCAAGGACTGCCGCAACTTCTCTCCGGCGCCTACTCGCGGGCACCTTTGGGGAATGACCGTCCAGCACTGACCGGTCAACCGAGTGCGAGTAAAACAAAAGTGATCGAGGAGTTCATCGCAGCATTTCAGGACGCGGTTCGAGGGTTACGTCCCGAGCATCGATTGGCCTATATTCTTGACTTCGGTAAAAAGGGTGGTCTGGACGGAAACGGCACGCAACACAAAAGCGCGCGAACAATCTCCCCCTGGAATTACAGATGGCCTGCACAAATGACCAGGGGTTGCTGGCCATCTGGTCGGAGTGGCGGGATTCGAACCCGCGACCCCTAGTCCCCCAGACTAGTGCGCTAACCGGGCTGCGCTACACTCCGATCCGGGCCCTTATAGAGAAAGCCCTCGTCAGGCGCAACGCGCCGTGCGAAGCCGGGCGATCGTAAGGACGGATCGCACCCCGGTTTCCGCCATGGCGGGCCATGCTCCTCGCGCATCGCCGAAAGCTACCGGCGGCGCGCAGCATCAAGGATGTCTTCGCACGCCGCCAGTTCCTTTCCGCCATGGCGGGCCACGCTCCTCGCGCATCGCCGAAAGCTACCGGCGGCGCGCAGCATCAAGGATGTCTTCGCACGCCGCCAGTTCGGCCAAGGCCGCCCGCAACCGCACGATCTCTTCGGACGTTAAGGCCAAAGGCCACAGGAGACCCTCGCTGGTTATCCCGGCGGAATCGTCTCGATCCGCGCTGGAACGAGATTCGGCCGGTGGTTCTAATTTGCCGGAGCGGACCGTGCTGTTCAAAGCCGTCTCGCCTTGCTGGGGCGGCGAGCCCTGGGGTAGCGGCAATTCTCGCGCCGCCGGAAAAGAAAGCTCCGAACGGCTTTCGCTCGCGGCATCCTTCGCGGCGGCGAACGCGCCAGCACCCCGCTCCTTCAAAACACGCTGCACGCCCTTGATCGTATATCCTTGCCCATAGAGGAGATGTTTGATCGCGCGCAGAACCTCTATATCGCGGGGACGGTAATAGCGTCGGCCTCCCGCGCGCTTCATCGGCTTGATTTGAGGAAAGCGGGTCTCCCAGAATCGCAGCACATGCCGCGGAAGATCAAGCTCCCCGGCGACCTCGCTGATCGTGCGAAACGCATCGGCGCTTTTCTCCATCCGCCGCAAGCTCCAAATCTCAAGCTCCAAATCTCAAGCTCCAAATCTCAAGCTCCAGGCCGGCCGTCACGATCGCAGGCCCCGTGCCGGGTCGCGCGCCGGCGCTATTCTCGCGACAATAAATTTTCCCTACCGGGAACCGCAAAATTGGTCAGTCGTCCTCTTCATCGGCAACCGCCAGACCATTGATCCGGGCCTTGAGCACGTTCGATGGCTTGAACACCATGACGCGGCGCCGGGTTATCGGAACTTCGATCCCGGTCTTGGGATTTCGCCCAATGCGCTCCGACTTGGCGCGCACGAGAAACCGCCCAAATGAAGACAATTTGACGGATTCGCCCCTGACCAAAGCATGGGCGAGTTCATCCAACACCGACTGCACCAGAATAGCCGACTCCCTGCGCGACAGACCGACGCAACGGTACACGGCTTCCGCGAGATCGACTCGCGTAACGGTCCGCTGTATGGTCCGTTGGGAAGCATCGACCGTGTGCTCCGCGACAGACAATCCAAGTTCTCCAGCAGCATGCATGGGTGCGGATTTTGGCATCCCTTAACCCCGTTAATCCGTATCAGTCACGCAGAAAAGAACTGGTCTGGCAACCGCCTGCCGGGCTCCGTCCAACTAAGGAAACGAACAAATCAGACTCCGGCGCGGTCCAGAGTCCTAGCCAAACTTGAAATCTGATGGCAGCGTTCAATCGTCGAGGACCTGTGCTAGTTCGATAAGCCGGAGCGTGTCATGCTCGAAACAGCCGGTGATCCATGGACATGCGCTCGTTCTAAGTTTTTTCATCTTCGATATTTTGACCAAAATTTCGTGGACTCGACGGCCCATCCTCGCACCCGTGGTCAGGTCCTGATGTACCGCTTATTGCGTTCCCGTGGCCAAGCCATCCGGTGGGCTTGAAACTCTGGAACAAAATTTGCGCCAAAGCAAGATACTTCCGGCGGCGGCCCTGGCCGCGAAGCTCACCAGCGGATAAGCGCCGATGCCCAGGTGAAACCGCCGCCCATCGCTTCGATCATCACGAGGTCGCCTGGCTTGATCCTGCCGTCGTCGCGCGCGACCGCAAGGGCGAGCGGAATCGACGCGGCCGACGTGTTGGCGTGGAAATCGATGGTGACAATGACTTTGCTTGGCGCGATCCCAAGCTTTTCCGCCGACGCGTCGATAATGCGGCGGTTGGCTTGGTGCGGGACAAACCAATCGAGATCGGCGGCGCTCGTTCCGGTCGCCTCGAAGGCTTGTGTCACGACATCCGTCACCATGCCGACCGCGTGGCGAAAAACCTCCCTTCCAGCCATCCGCAAATGCCCGGTCGTCCGCGTCGTGGAAGGCCCTCCATCGACATAGAGCTTTTCCCGGTGGCGTCCATCCGAGCGAAGATGCGAGGTTAGAACACCGCGGTCCCGCGCGATTCCTTCCCCGTGCCGGGCATCGAGCACCACGGCCGCCGCCCCGTCGCCGAAGAGAACGCATGTCGACCGATCGGTCCAGTCAAGCAGACGCGAGAAGGTTTCCGCGCCGATAACGAGGGCGCGCCGGTGCGATCCAGACGCCAAGAATTTGTCGGCGATGGCAAGCGCGAAGACGAATCCGGAACAAACCGCCTGGACGTCGAAAGCGGCGCCGTTTGTCATGCCGAGCCCGGCCTGGATCTGGGTCGCGACGGAGGGAAAGGTAAAGTCCGGCGTCGAGGTCGCGACAATCACGAGATCGAGATCCGAAGCTTCGAGCCCGGCGTCGGCAAGGGCGGCTTTGGCCGCATAAAGACCGAGCCGCGAGGTCGGCTCGTCCACGGCGGCGACGTGGCGCTGCCTTATGCCCGTGCGCTGCACGATCCATGCGTCGGTCGTCTCCAGCGACTTTTCGAGGTCGGCATTGCTGACGATGCGTTTGGGAAGATAGGAGCCGAGCCCCAAGACAACGGAACGGAGCTTGCCTGACGCTGCGTGGTTCACGGAATTGTCCAATCGATACCTAAAGACCGCTCAGGAACCCGAGGGCGCCGCGGCCGGCGCGCCCGCCGCCTTGAGCCTTGACTGGGTGGGGAATTGCGCGCGCGAGAGCGGAAGCGAATCGCGAATTTTATGCAAAAGTTCGTGCCGGCCCATGGCATAGCCGATTTCCACCGCGTGCGCCGTGCCGACCGCGTCGGAGCCGCCATGGCTCTTGATGACCACGCCGTTAAGGCCGAGAAACACCCCGCCGTTGACGTTGCGCGGATCCATCTTGGCCTTCAATGCCGCGAAGGCATGGCGCGCGAGAAAATAGCCGATCTTCGACATCAAATCGCGGCCAAGCGCTTCGCGCAGATATTGGGCTATCTGATTGGCCGTGCCTTCCGCGGTCTTCAAGGCGATATTGCCGGCGAAGCCTTCGGTGACCACGACATCGACCGTTCCCTTGCCAATGTCGTCGCCTTCGACGAAGCCCCGGTAGTCGAGATTTGGCAGACTGGTTTCGCGCAACAAGCGGGAGGCGGTCTTGACTTCGTCGATGCCCTTGATTTCCTCGACACCGATATTCAGCAAACCCACGGCCGGCCGTTCGATGGAAAGGACGATCCGGGCCATCGCGGAACCCATGACGGCGAGATCGACAAGATGCCGGGCATCGGCGCCGATCGACGCGCCGAGATCGAGAACGATCGACTTGCCCCGAACCGTGGGCCAGATCGCCGCTATCGCCGGGCGGCCGATCCCCGGCATCATTTGCAGGCAAATTTTCGCCATGGCCATCAAGGCGCCGGTATTGCCGGCCGAAACCGCGACATCGGCTTCGTTCTTTTTCACCGCCTCGATGGCAAGCCACATCGACGATGTCCGGCGTCCGGCGCGCAACGCCTGACTAGGCTTGGCGTCCATCCGGACCGCAACGCCGGTATGACGCACGATGGAGACCTCGGAAAGCCCTGGCGCGGCATCGAGAAGCGGCCGGATCTTGGCGGCATCGCCAAAAAACAGAAATTTCATATCGGGCCGCCGTCGCAATGCGCGGGCGGCACCCGGAACGATCACTTCCGGTCCATGGTCGCCTCCCATAGCGTCGAGCGCAATTCGTACTGGCTTGATCATGGACTACGCAACTCTGGGCCGGCGGGTGAGGCGCGACGATTGGCGCCGGGAAAATCCGTCATGGACGATCGGGTTCGAAAAATCATCTCATTTCGGCGGCAAGAAGAAGCTGGCGGCATTCCCTGCCAGCCGGACCGGGGCGCAAGACATGGGCGGCGTTCGCCGATTGGGCAGGGGTAAACAATGGAAAATCCTCTTCGTTCAAGCTTTTTTTCGATAAAGAAGGGCTGGCCGGACTTTGCTCACGCGTGGGTCCGGCCGGACAGGGCCACGTTTCTGCCTGTGGGAGGGTCCCACCACCCGGGTAGAGTCAGAACAGAGAGCCTTGTTCACGTTTCCGCCGACCCTTGCTGGCCGTGCGTTTCACCGGAGCTGCTCCCTGTTGCGATCCCGCGATCGCCGTCTTGTGACCGTCGGTGAATTCGATATCGAGATACGCGCCATCGATAACCTCGGCTGCCCTGCGCAAGGGTTTCCCATCACCAGCGCGCACCAGCGCGAAGCCGCGCGCCAGGACGTGTTGATAGCCAAGGCTGCCGAGCATTTGTTCCAGGGACTTAATGCGTTCCCGGCAAACGTCGACGCGTGCAACAAAACCGTGCTTCATCCGGCGGGTCAACGCATCAACTTGTTGTCGGGCCGAGGCCGCTCGCTCGCTCTCCAGTTTTACCCGCGCGGTACGCGCGATCGCGAGCCTCGCCGCAAGATGCGCGAGACCTTGCTTTCTTACAGCATATGCCACGGCCCCCCACCACGCCAGCCTTTGTCCCAGCGCTATGAATTGTTGCTTCTTGCCTGCAATTTGCGCATGCGGAGACTGCTGTGCAAGCCGATGGGAGAGGCGCGCCAGGCCGAGCTGCCCGCGGCTGTAGGCTTTTGAGCGCACGCCATCGAGGCGGCTCTCGAAATTGTCGAGCTGCTGACGGCGCAGGGCAAAAATGCCGTCGCTTTGCGGAAGGGCGCGCAAAAGGGCACGGACTTCGCCGCGGCGACGGTCGAGGCCCCGCAGCGCGGCGTCGGTGTGGCGGCGGGCGAGATCGGCGAGCGCGGCGGCGAGCTCGCTCCGCACTGGCACTGCTTTTTCCGCCGCCGCCGTCGGGGTCGGCGCGCGCATATCGGCGGCGTGGTCGATCAAGGTCCAATCCGTCTCGTGCCCGACCGCGGCAATGAGCGGCACAAGGCTCCGCGCCGCCGCGCGCACGACGATCTCCTCGTTGAAACTCCACAAATCTTCGAGTGAACCACCGCCCCGCGCGACGATAATCACGTCCGGCCGCCGCAAGGAACCGTGCTCAGGCAGGGCGTTGAAGCCGTCGATCGCGGCGGCGATCTCGGCCGCCGAGGTTTCGCCCTGGACCCGCACGGGCCAGACCACGACATGGCGCGGAAACCGCTCCGCGATACGGTGCAGGATGTCGCGGATGACGGCACCCGTAGGCGACGTCACGACCCCTATGCACGCGGGCAGAAACGGCAACGGCCGCTTGCGCGCTTCATCGAAAAGCCCTTCCGCCGCGAGTTTCCGGCGGCGCTCCTCGACAAGCGCCATGAGCGCGCCGATGCCCGCTGGCTCCAACGCCTCGACGATGATTTGATAGGTGGATTTGCCGGGATAGGTTGTGACCTTGCCGGTCGCGACGACTTCCAAACCCTCCCGCGGCTTGGTCTTCAGCCGCGCGAAGACTCCCTTCCAGATGACCGCATCGATGCGGGCGGATTGGTCCTTCAAACAGAAATAGGCGTGGCCGGAAGAATGCAGCCCGCGATAGTTCGAAATTTCGCCGCGCACGCGGACGAAGCCAAAACGATCCTCGACCGTCCGCTTCAAGGCGGCGGACAATTCGCTGACGCTGAGTTCCGGTGCGTTACTACTTGGCGGATCGGACATGCGCCACCATGCCGGATTCCGGCGGCGCGGGAAAGAGAACGTCATCCCCCGGCCAAGGTATCATGATCCTTGACCGCATTGCGGGAGCGCGAAAAGCCAAAATTTCCGCCCTTCGAGAGTTATTTTGGCTAAACACGCCCATGACCGCCTTCGCCCCCGAGCAATACAAGGAAACGTTGATTTTTCTCGCGACGGCGGGCGTGGTCGTGCCGCTGTTCCGGCGCTTGAAGTTCAGCCCGGTTCTGGGTTTCCTTGGCGCCGGTGTTTTGCTTGGCCCCTATGGCCTTGGCGCGCTCGCGCGGCAGGTCGGCTGGCTCGCTCCATTCGCTCTCGACAATGTCGAGCAAATCGCGCCGGTCGCGGAATTCGGCGTCGTCTTTCTCCTGTTCATGATCGGCCTTGAACTGTCGTGGCAGCGTTTGGCGATTATCGGCCGGCTCGTCTTCGGGCTCGGCGCTCTGCAGGTCTTCGGCTCAGCCGCCGCGCTTGGCGCCTTGGCCTTGATCCTGGGGGAGTCTCCAACCTCGGCGGCGATACTCGGTTTTGCGCTTGCCCTGTCGTCCACGGCCATCGTGATTCCCGTGCTTGCCGAGGCCAAGCGGCTCGGAACCACGGCGGGCCGCACGATTTTCGCCGTCCTGCTCTTTCAGGATCTTATGGTGGCGCCGCTCCTGTTCATGGTCGCCATGCTCGGAATGCGCGGCGGCGGCCTCGGCATGGCGGTAGTTTCTTTCCTGGTTCCCGCGCTCACCGGTTTGAGCGTCATCGTGCTCGGCGGCCGGCTAGTCATGCGGCCTCTATTTCGTCACGTCGCGGCGGCGGGATCGACCGAATTTTTCATGGCGGCCTGCCTGCTTGTGGTCATCGGAACCGGCGTTCTCACCGCGGCGAGCGGCTTGTCGATGGGACTTGGCGCCTTCATCGCCGGCATTCTTCTCGCCGAAACCGAGTACCGCCGCGAGATCGAAGTCACGATTGAGCCCTTCAAAGGTTTGCTGCTCGGACTATTCTTTGTGTCGATCGGCGCGAGCCTCGATCTTTCGCACATATTTTCCGCTCCGCTCATGGCCTTCGGTCTTGCGCTTTGCATCATTCTCGTCAAGTTTTACGTTAACTGGCTGGCTGGGCGGATAGCGCGCCTGCCCGTGCGGGTCTCCACCGAGGCCGCGCTTATGCTGGCACCTGGCGGGGAATTTGCTTTCGTCATCGTCACCGCGGCCGTCGCCGCCAAGGCCATGCCCGCTGGCGCCGGCGCGGAGGCGATGATCGCGGTGACGCTCTCGATATTCGCGGTGCCATTCCTTGGCGCGCTCGCCAAGCGCCTGGCAAGACGGCCCGCCGCGTCGGAGCCCGCCGCCCTCCTGGAGCCGGGCCTGGACGGTCCGGCGCCCGATGCAATCATCGTCGGCTTTGGCCGGGTTGGCCAGCTTGTCGGCCACATGCTGCATGCGCATGCCTTCCGCTATCTCGCCGTGGATACTGATCCGTCTTGGTGAAACGGGTCCGGGCCGAAGGAAAAAACATCTCTATTGGGCAACGCGTCACGGCCCGAATTTCTCGCCCGCTGCGGGCTCGGCAAGGCCAAGGCTCTCATCATCACAATGGACAAGCCCGCCGAATCACAATGGACAAGCCCGCCGACGCGGAAGATATTGTTCGCCACGCCCGCGCCGGTTATCCGGACCTGATCATTGTCGCCAGAGCCCGCGACGCGCATCACGCAACGCAGCTCTATGGCCTTGGCGTGAGCGATGCCGTCCCCGAGACTATCGAGGCAAGCCTGCAATTGTCGGAAGCCGTGCTCGTGGACATGGGTATCCCCATGGGCAAGATGATCGCCTCAATTCACGAGAAACGCGACGAATTCCGGAAAATCCTTCAGCCTATCGCAAGCCGCGCCGAAGCAAGGCAGGCCATAAAAATGTCTCTTCGTGTGAAGGAAATGAACAAACGGCGGCCGAAATCGAGACCAGAGGAGTGACTCCGGTGCGCAATTGCACAGCATGGCTTTTCCGCGCGAAGCGGCCCGGGGCGATCGCGCATACTTGAAATATAGACATGCGCGCTGAGACCGCCCACCACATCGACAAGTAAGACCAACCAACGTGACACAGCCGTCAAGTTCGCAGTAATCGCTCTATGGCTCAAATAGTTAAATCGTTACTATAACCTACTGTCAGACGTGACCCCAGGCTTCGCTGAACATGAAGGCGAGGAGCACAGCGAACACGACACCGAGCTGCAGGAAGACAACAGAACCGACTTCGTGGTGATGACTGCGCAGGTCGATCTCAACACGGCGGTGGATGAGGGCAGTTGCGAAGGCCGCAACGACGCCGGCGATCAGTATGGTCGAGACGGCGGCGGCGTAGCTCATCGGCGATCACGCCGCCGGCGCCGGCGGAGCGGATCGGGGGAGAGATTCGGTGCCGGCCGGTCTGAATGCACCAATCCGGCGTCCCGTCTCACCGAAGGCTATCAAGCTAGTCTCCAAAGGCGCCACTATTTCGCCACCTAATTCCATTCGATCAATTTGTCGTAGCCGGCTCCAAACGTCCACCCCATTGCTTCGGCGGTAGCCATCGAGGATTGAATTAGGTCGCAGGAGGTGCTGGCGCCATTACGCGGGAATACCGGCGGAGTTCGTCGCAACCGTTCGACAGAACCTCACGAATTCCGTAGAGTTTTGATTATGCTTTGACCCCGGCACTGACCGCCAAACGCCGTGAACCACGCGAGGTCAATTGCGGCGCTTCAGATGGGCTTCGAGATAGGCGAGCGCATTCTGCCGGTCTCCGTCATTCGCCGAAGCCACTGCCTTGTCATAGAAATCGATGATCCATTTATCCTTTTTGGAATCACTCGCGGCTTCTCGCGCTAAGGTCAGCCACATAAGGCCAAGCGCGCGCTGCGGCCGAACACCGCCGCGGCCCGCGAAGAGCGTTTGGCCGAGCAGAGCCTCCGCTTGGAGGTGCCCCTTATCCGCGGCGAGAAATAGCCAGCGGATTGCCTCCCGGCCATCCTTATCGACGCCCGCGCCGTCGAGGTGCATCCGCGCCAAATTGTATTGGGCATCCGCATCGCCAAACGTCGTCGCAGCGAATTGGAACATTTGGAGCGCGCGCTGGAGATCGGGACGGACCTTGCTGTCGGCTATTCCGTTCAGATTGTAGATCCCAAGCGAGACCAACGCGCTCGACACGACCGCGCGACCGCGCCGGTTCGGGTCGTCCTCATCGTAATTCGTGACGATTTGAGAGAAATAGTCATACGCCTTAATATCGTCGCGCGGCACGCCGTCGCCATTGGCATAAATTTTGCCGAGTTTCCATTGCGCCAGCAATTCGCCTCCCGCCGCGGCATATTTCAAGGCCTCGATCGCGGAAGTGGCATCTCCTGAACGAAACCCTTCGAGACCCGCCTGCAATGCCGCCCGGGGCGTCGCGAATGTCGGGAGCGGCGCCTTTTCAACGCGCGCGCCATCGGAGCTCTCGAACGCGCCGATGCGGGAACCTGGCAAGCAGACCGCCAGCCCGAAAAACACGACCCCGGAAATGCGGCTAAACGTCAGCGTAGGCATTTGTTTCACTCGACGCACCCGGATGCGTAACGGCTCCGGTAACGGCCGGACCGACCATCTGGGCGTACTTCCATAACGCGCCAGACCCGAAAATAGTTTTACGGTGGCGCCAATCTTTTTTTCTTTTTGCGATTTCCGCATCCCCCAATTGGAGGTCTATCGTTCCCTTGATCGCGTCGATCTCGATTATATCGCCATCGCGCACCAGCGCGATCGGGCCGCCAACGGCGGCCTCCGGTCCGACATGGCCTACGCAAAAACCGCGTGTCGCGCCGGAAAAGCGCCCGTCGGTGACAAGCGCGACCTTAGACCCCATGCCTTGGCCGTAAAGCGCGGCCGTGGTCGCCAGCATTTCGCGCATGCCTGGTCCCCCGCGCGGACCCTCATAGCGGATCACGAAAACGCAACCTTCCGCGTAGCGGCGCTTCGTTACTGCTTCAAAACAATCTTCTTCATTGTCGAAGCAAAGCGCCGGCCCCCTGAAGATCAGCGCCGCTTCCGCCATGCCCGCGATCTTCACGATCGCCCCTTCGGGCGCGAGGCTCCCCTTCAGACCGACGATGCCGCCGGTGGTGGCGATTGGCTTGTCGGCCGGCCAGACAACGTCCTGGTCAGGGTTCCAGGCGACTTTCTCGAGATTCACGGCGATTGTCCGGCCGGTGACGGTCATACAATCGCCGTGCAAGAAACCGTGATCGAGGAGCGTCTTCATGAGGAGCGGTATGCCGCCGGCCTCGAACATGTCCTTGGCAACATATTTCCCGCTGGGCTTCAGATCGGCGATATACGGCGTCCGGCGGAAAATTTCGGCGACCGCGAAGTGATCGAACGAAATCCCGCATTCGTTCGCGATTGCCGGGAGATGCAGCGCGGCATTGGTCGAGCCGCCGGAAGCGGCGACAACGGTCGCGGCGTTTTCGAGCGCCTTGCGGGTGACGATATCGCGCGGCCGAAGGTTGCTCGCCAAAAGTTCCATCACCATCTCGCCCGCCATTACGCAGAAGCGGTCGCGAATTTCATAGGGAGCCGGCGCTCCGGCCGAATAAGGCAGGGCTAGTCCTATCGCCTCCGAAACGGTGGCCATCGTATTGGCGGTGAACTGCGCGCCGCAGGCGCCGGCCGAAGGACAGGCGACGGTCTCGAGCGTGTCCAAGTCCTCGGCCGACATGTCTCCGACCGAATATTTGCCGACCGCTTCGAAAAGATCTTGAACGGTGACCGGCCTCCCCTTGAAAGTTCCCGGCAAGATCGAGCCCCCGTAGATGAAAATCGAGGGCACATTGAGACGCAGCATAGCCATCATCATGCCGGGCAGCGACTTGTCGCAGCCGGCGACGCCGACGAGCGCATCGTAGCAATGGCCGCGCATGGTAAGCTCGACCGAGTCCGCGATCACCTCGCGCGAAACTAGCGAGGATTTCATCCCCTCATGGCCCATGGCGATCCCATCGGTCACCGTGATGGTGCAAAATTCGCGCGGCGTGCCGCCGGCCGACGCAACCCCCTTCTTCACCGCTTGCGCCTGCCGCATCAGAGCGATGTTGCAGGGAGCGGCTTCGTTCCAGCAGGATGCCACGCCAATCAGGGGCTGGTGGATTTGCTCGCGCGTAAGCCCCATAGCGTAAAGATAGGACCGGTGCGGCGCGCGCGATGCGCCTTCCGTCACGTGGCGGCTGGGAAGCCTGGCTTTATCGAAAACGCGATGGTCCATGAGATTAGGGTCCGGATCCGCCGGCTAAACATCTGAGGGTGCGAATGCTGTTGCCGCTGAAACGATGCCGCGCGGGGAAGCGGGCGAAAATTCCTGTCACGCCATGCCCGGGCAACCGATCCCGAGCAACTGAGGTTTGACCTCAAAACTCACATTAGCAAGTTGCTAAAAAGCTAAAAAAGCAGCTTCTTCTTAAAGATACCAAGTCAAAGTTAACTTGTCAGACCCTGTGACATCAAAACCACAATTTTTTCTCTTTGGCGAGCGATTTTCCGCAAAGCGCCTCATTTTTTCGTCCCGGCCCGGCGGCTTCGGGCGCTTCCCGGTCACCCCGAATCATTCGATCGAAACGAATCGCTAAAGAGCAATACCTCCCGTTCCCCGCGGTCCGCCGTCCTTGCGTAGTACCTCACGCAACGCTTTACAATATGAGGATGGGTTATGCGGCTAACATGTGGACGGGCAGCGTGGCATAGGCGGCACGCCCGGGAATAGGATGGCGCTGGAGCGGATCGTCCGTTCGGGCAAGACGGAGCAGCGCATCGCGCTGGGGGCGTCAAAGACTGGCTCGCCCGGCACAAGCGCTTCCGTCTCCCCTTCATTCGAACGCTTGCATCTACGACTCTATCGAACAAAATAATGCCGGCCCGAAGCCTTGCGGCTGGACAAAATCGGCAAACGACATCATCCTCAAAGTCAATCGCGGTCGATCTTTGCGTGAGATACTACACTAGTTTTCGAACCGAAACCGCTACGATCAAGAGAGCGACGATCACTGTCGCGTTGGCGCCCGCGAAAAGGCCAAATCCCCGAACAGCATCGAACGCCAAAAGACGGAACGGTCAGCAACGGCCAAGGGATCGAACTGTCGATCTGTTCGAGCATGAGCGCGGGTGTCTGGCGGATGGCTCCGCTGATTTCGAGCGCCCTCTTTTGAATGAAGCGCTGCGCTTCCGGATTAGGCGAGAGGTTGCTATGCTTTCGAAGAAGGAGGGGCAATTTCCGCGCCAATATTGATCGACGCTCGCGGCAAACCCAAGCGTCAACCTATTGGAGCCGGCCGGCTGCCCAATCCGGACAAATGGTTCATCCTTCGTCCTGGGCCAACGAATCGCTGGAATCCGGGGACGGGGCGGCCTCGCCGCCGGCGGGCATTTTGTCCGGCGCGGCACCGGCCCTTGGCCCTTCAACGAGGCGCACGACCATGCCGCGCAGGGTGCGCACGTCCTGCTCGGTGAGTTGCATGCGATGGAACATATTACGCAGGTTGCGCCGCATGACCGGCTGCTTCGCCTCGGGACGGAAGAAGCCGGCGCGTTCGAGTTCGCCTTCGAGATAAGCGAAAAAAGACAATACCATTTCGCGCGGCGCGGCGGGCGAGCGCTGGATCATGGAGAACGGCGCCCTGGCATCCGTCGCGGCGCGCGCCCACTCGTAGCCGGTCAAGAGCACCGCTTGCGCCAGATTGAGCGAGGCATAGGCGGGATTGACCGGAAAGGTGACGATCGCATCGGCCAACGCCACTTCGTCATTGGCAAGCCCGGTGCGCTCGGGTCCAAACAGCACGCCATGTTTTTCGCCGTTTGCGATTTTGTGGGCGCATTCCGGCATCGCTTCGGCGGGAGTCAAAATTTGCTTGTGCTGGCCCCGCTCGCGGGCGGTGGTCGCCCAAACGAAATTGAGGTCGAGAACCGCGTCCTCGAGGGTTTCAAAAAGTGCCGCGGCTTCGAGCAGATGCACGGCGCCAGCCGCGGCGGCATGGGCGCCTTTTCGATAAGCGCTGGAGCGGGGCCAGCCCTCGCGGGGCGATACCAGACGGAGATCCGTCAACCCGAAATTGGCCATCGCCCGCGCGCACATGCCAATGTTGACCGCGAGTTGCGGGCGCACCAGGATCATTGCCGGACCGCCGCCGCGGCCTGGCCTGGTACGATTTGTTCCGGCGCCCGTCATTGGCGTCGCATTTCCAAGTCCTTACCGCAAGTCCAAGCCGTTGCCGCCAGCAAGAGCAAACGCGCCACGCTGCGTCCGCTCGGGTTTGCGGGCACCCGGATGCGCGGCGTTCCGGCCAGCCGCAAAATTGAATTTGCGTTCCGCGCCCGATTGATTATAAGAGAAACCTGTGGCGCGTGGCCTTCGGGTTCCGCGCCCTGATTTTTTGGCGATGCCTTTTGCCAGCTTATCATGGTCGTGAACGGGAAGTGACAGGGCACTGCCGCGAATCGGCGCAACTTGAAATGGACGGCACACCAAAGAAATGACCAACCCTTTGGAATTCCTTCAAGATGTCCGCGCCGAAGGCGCCAAGGTCACTTGGCCGACCCGCCGCGAGACCCTGATCACGACGGGGCTTGTTCTGTTCATGGTCCTCCTCGCCAGTCTTTTCTTTGTCACAGTGGATTGGGCGCTCCGCATCATCGTCCGTGGCATTCTGAGTATAGGTCACTAGCCCGCGTCCCGATCGAATGGAACCATTTGATCGCTAAGGATGCACTCGAAATCAAAAAGTTGGAGCGTGCCGGAACCGGAAACGGCGAGCAACTTTCTCGGAACAGGCTCGAACCGACGTTCAAATGCGGCGCCTTGGTTTGCGCTAATTAGCACAATTAAGAATCAAGGTTAGGAGGCTGTTCAATTGTGTGAATTCGATCCTTCTATCTGGGTGTTCCGGTGGCCCCAGTTTTTGCTTGCGCAAGTTGCGCCCTGGCGCAGGGTATTAGCGAGCGAGGTTTGAAGCTGTCCCGATGAGCATGCGCTGGTATATCGTTCACGCTTATTCGAATTTCGAGAAAAAGGTCGCCGAATCCATCAAGGAGCAGGCGGCGCAGCGTGGTCTCTCGAGCCAATTCGAGGAAATTCTTGTCCCGACCGAGCATATCGTCGAAATTCGCCGCGGCCGTAAGATCAATTCGGAGCGCAAATTCTTTCCCGGCTATGTGCTGGTCAAATGCTATCTTTCCGACGAGGTCTACCATCTGATTAAAAACACCCCGAAGGTGACCGGATTTTTGGGCGCGGACAAGAAGCCGATGCCGATTCCAAACAGCGAAGCGGAACGCATCAAGGGGCAAGTCGCCGAGGGCGTCGAACGGCCCAAGGCGTCGATCTCGTTTGAAATTGGCGAGACGGTGCGGGTCGCCGACGGCCCGTTCGCGTCCTTCAACGGGACCGTCGAGGACATCGACGAGGGCCGTTCCAGGGTCAAGGTCGCGGTTTCGATCTTCGGCCGCGCGACGCCGGTGGAATTGGAATATGCGCAGGTCGAAAAGGTCTGAGCATTTGCCGCCGGGCGGCTTCGCGTATTTTCGCTCCCACTTGGGCAGGGGGAAAATATGGGATAAGGGGATTTGAGAAAGGCACCATGGGTCGCGCTTTGCAACCTGTGGGATGAGACGTGGGAGACCGGTTCGCCTGCCAGACGGTGGCCGGGTTGGACCACGACCGCAACCGCCGCGCCGAAGGGCCGGCATTGTCTGGGAGCAGGGCAATGGCAAAGAAGATCACGGGTTACGTGAAGCTCCAGGTGCCGGCCGGGGCGGCTAATCCTTCGCCTCCGATCGGTCCCGCGCTCGGTCAACGCGGCTTGAACATTATGGAATTTTGCAAGGCGTTCAACGCCAAGACGGCGCAGATGGAAAAAGGGACCCCGGTCCCGGTCGTCATCACCGCCTTCCAGGACCGGTCCTTCACTTTCGAGATGAAGTTGCCGCCGGTTTCCTTTTTTTTAAAGAAAGCGTCGGGCATTCAGTCGGGCTCGAAAACCGCCGGCCGCGGTTTTGCCGGCCAGATTTCGAAAGCGCAGATTCACGAGATCGCCGAGAAAAAACTGCCCGATCTCAATTGCGCCTCGGTCGACGCGGCGATGCGGATGATCGAGGGCTCCGCCCGTTCCATGGGCCTTGAGATAGTGGAGTAGGGCGATGGCGCATGTTGGGAAACGCGTGCACAAGGCGCGCGAGGGAATTGACCGGATCAAGCTCTATCCGGTCGCCGAGGCGGTCAAGCTCGTCATGGAGCGCGCCAATGCGAAGTTCGACGAGACCGTCGAGATCGCGATGAATCTCGGGGTCGACCCCAAGCACGCCGATCAGATGGTGCGCGGCGTGGTCAATCTCCCGAATGGGACTGGGCGCAGCCTGCGCGTGGCGGTGTTCGCGCGCGGCGCCAAGGCCGACGAGGCCACGGCGGCGGGGGCGGACGTCGTGGGCGCGGAGGACCTGGTTTCGACCGTCCAAGGCGGCACCATCGCCTTCGACCGTTGCATTGCCACGCCGGACATGATGCCCCTCGTCGGCAGGCTCGGCAAGGTTTTGGGTCCGCGCGGCCTGATGCCCAATCCGAAGGTCGGCACCGTGACCATGGACATCTCTGCCGCGGTCAAGGCCTCGAAGGGCGGGGCGGTGGAGTTTCGGGTCGAAAAAGCCGGGATTATCCAAGGCAGCGTGGGCAAAGTGTCCTTCGCGCACGAGAAATTGATCGAAAACATTGTTGCATTCGTGGATGCCGTGGCCAAGGCCAAGCCTCAGGGCGCCAAGGGCACCTATATGCAACGGGTTGCGATTTCGTCGACCATGGGTCCTGGGGTCAAGGTAGATCCTGCGACGCTTGCGGTCTAAACCGATCGTTCGAAGGTGAGCGAAATTTGCATTTCGGGCCTTGGCATGAGACATCGTTCGGGTTAAATAGAAGGTTCGGAGCGGATCGGAAATAGCAGCCCCGCATCCATAAAGTTTCCGCGATTGCGGGGTGTCGGTGAATTTCGCTTCCGGCGAAGGGTGTTTCGTGACGCGGTGGGTAAGGCTGGAGGATAGGCGGTTGACGCCTGTCCCTTCCGGCCATGTCTTGTTCGAGACCGCCGGAGCGAGGGGCCCTGTCGTGGTTGAAGTGAAACTTAGTTCCTTGGGCGCCGATTGGGCTTTGCTTTCGACGCGGTGTGGGCCGGCATAGACGGGGCAACAACAAGAGTTGGGATCGCGGGAAGGCTTCGCCTTTTTGCGTCCTTCGGTTTTGGTCTATCCCTCTGTCCGGCGCGGCCTGTCCGTTCCGGGGACAGGCACAGGGTCGCCTCGCCGGGTGGTTCGCCCGCGTTAAACTGGCGGCAGATGCAGCCCGCGGGCCGGATTTCTTACAACTCCGTGCCCGCGCAAGGAGACACACTGTGGACAGAGCGGAAAAGAAACAATGCGTGGCGTCCTTGACCGATGTCTTCAAAACGACATCGGTGGTGGTGGTCGCGCATTATTCCGGCCTGAGCGTGGTTCAAATGCAAGCTCTGCGCAAGCAGATGCGCGCGGCTGGAGCCTCGGTGCGGGTCGCCAAGAATCGTCTCGTCAAGATCGCTCTTCAAGGCACGGAGTCCGCGTCGATTTCGGAGCTGATGCGGGGTCCAACCCTGATCGCCTATTCAGACGACCCGGTCGCGGCGCCGAAGGCCGCGGTGGCTTTTGCCAAGAATCACGACAAGCTCGTGATCCTTGGCGGCACCATGCGGGCGACCGCGCTCGACGTCGATACCGTGCGCTCGCTTGCGACGTTGCCGTCGTTGGATGAACTGCGCGCCAAACTCGTTGGCCTCATCCAGGCACCCACGGCGAGGCTGGCGCGGCTTACAACCGCGCCGGCCGCCAAGCTCGCGCGCGTTTTTTCGGCCTACGCCGGAAAAGATGCTGCCTGACATCTTCATCTTGTGAGACTTAGCAAGGGTTTTGGATTTCAATCGAAGGAACTGAAGATGGCCAATCTGGAAAAGATCGTCGCGGACCTGTCGAGCCTCACCGTGCTCGAAGCCGCCGAACTCGCCAAGCTGCTGGAAGAAAAATGGGGCGTGTCCGCGGCCGCGGCTGTCGCCGTTGCCGCCGGACCCGCGGCCGGGGCGGCGGTGGCACCGGTGGAGGAGCAGACCGAATTCACCGTGATCCTCGCGGCGATCGGCGACAAGAAAATCGAAGTCATCAAGGAAGTGCGCGCGGTGACCGGACTTGGCTTGAAGGAGGCAAAGGATCTCGTCGAAGCCGCGCCCAAGCCCGTCAAGGAAGGCGTGACCAAGGAGGAAGCCGAAAAGATCAAGGCGGCGCTCGAAAAAGCGGGCGCCAAGGTGGAGTTCAAGTGATCGCGGCTTTGCTCTTTCGGCAAACTGATGTTTGGCAAGACGGCGGTCTCGGCGAGGATTGAGGCCGACGGTGGTGCCGAAACAGGGATTGCTTTGTTAACGGATTAAGTCTCGACACTTAGCGAATCTTTGCGCGGTATTACGCCGTGAACGTTTAGGGGCTGTGAAAGTCCCGCTCCTTCAGCGCCCCGGCTGGACGCGGGTCTAACGAATTTCCGCTCGAGAAAATCGTTGTTTACATGAGGTGCGAGGAACGAAATGGCTCATCATATGGCGCAGACGTTCACCGGCCGCAAGCGTATCCGCAAATTTTTCGGGCATCTCCGCGAGGCCGCGGAAATGCCGAATTTGATCGAAGTTCAAAAGGCATCCTATGACCAGTTCCTGCTCGTCGACGAGCCGCCAGGCGGGCGTCCGGACGAAGGGCTGCAAGCGGTTTTCAAATCGGTTTTCCCGATTTCGGATTTTTCCAACGCGGCGCTGCTCGAATTTGTCAAATATGAGTTTGAGCCGCCGAAATACGACGTCGACGAATGCCGCCAGCGCGGCATGACCTTCGCCGCGCCGCTCAAAGTAACCTTGCGCCTGATCGTTTTCGATGTCGATCCCGGCACCGCCGCAAGGTCGGTCAAGGACATCAAGGAGCAGGATGTTTATATGGGGGACATGCCCTTGATGACAATGAACGGCACGTTCATCGTCAACGGAACCGAGAGGGTCATCGTTTCGCAAATGCACCGTTCCCCAGGGGTGTTTTTCGATCACGACAAAGGCAAAAGTCATTCTTCCGGCAAGCTTCTGTTCGCGGCGCGGATCATTCCCTATCGCGGCTCCTGGCTCGATATCGAATTCGACGCCAAGGACATTGTCCATGCCCGCATCGACCGACGCCGGAAAATTCCGGCGACGTCGGTCCTTTACGCCCTCGGGATGGATGGCGAGGAGATTCTCTCGATTTTTTATAAGACGATCACTTTTGCGCGGGATAGGGACGGGTGGCGTCTGCCTTTCGAGCCCGATCGCATGAAAGGCATGAAGGCCGCCCTCGATCGTCTCGACGCCGACACCGGCGAGGTGGTTCTCGAAGCGGGCAAGAAGCTTACGGTCCGCACCGCGCGGCTGCTCGCCGAACGAGGGGTCAAATTCCTGCGCGCGCAGGATGAGGATCTGCACGGGCAATATATCGCCTCCGATCTTTATAACCCGGCAACCGGCGAAATTTTTGCCGAAGCCGGCGATGAGATCACCGCCAAATCCCTGGCGCTTCTGATCGAGGCCGGCTTCGCCGAGTTGCCGGTGCTGGACATCGATCATGTCAATATCGGTCCCTACATTCGCAACACGCTCGCCGTCGACAAAAACCGCTCGCGCGAGGAAGCGTTGTTCGATATCTACCGCGTCATGCGTCCGGGCGAACCGCCGACGCTTGAAACGGCGGAGGCAATGTTCCGTTCGTTGTTTTTCGATCCGGAGCGCTACGATCTCTCGGCGGTCGGCCGGGTCAAGATGAACATGCGCATGGATCTCGACGCGGCGGATACGGTGCGCACGTTGCGCAAGGAAGATATCGTCGCGGTCATGCAGGCGCTTGTCGATCTGCGCGACGGACGCGGCGAGATCGACGACATCGACCATCTCGGCAACCGCCGTGTCCGCTCGGTCGGCGAACTCATGGAGAATCAGTACCGGCTGGGCTTGCTGCGGATGGAGCGGGCGATCAAGGAGCGGATGTCCTCCGTCGACATCGATACGGTCATGCCACAGGATCTGATCAACGCCAAGCCCGCCGCCGCGGCGGTGCGCGAGTTCTTCGGCTCGTCGCAATTGTCGCAGTTCATGGATCAGACCAATCCGTTGTCCGAGATTACCCATAAGCGGCGGCTATCGGCGCTAGGTCCCGGCGGTCTCACCCGCGAGCGGGCGGGGTTCGAGGTGCGCGACGTGCATCCGACGCATTACGGGCGCATCTGCCCGATCGAAACGCCGGAAGGCCCGAATATCGGTCTCATCAATTCGCTCGCGACGTTCGCGCGGGTCAACAAATATGGGTTCATCGAAGCCCCCTACCGGCGCGTCAAGGATAGCCGCGTGACCGACGAGGTCGTTTATCTTTCGGCGATGGAGGAAGCCAAATATAACGTCGCGCAGGCGAATGCGCCGCTCGACGGGGAGCGGGCGCTGACCGAGGATTTGGTCGTCTGCCGGCGCGCGGGCGACGTCGTCATGGTTCCGCGCGAGCGCGTCGATTTCATGGATGTGTCGCCAAAGCAGCTCGTTTCGGTCGCCGCCGCCTTGATCCCGTTCCTCGAGAACGACGATGCCAACCGGGCGCTCATGGGCTCTAACATGCAACGTCAGGCCGTGCCGCTCGTCAGATCCGACGCTCCGCTGGTCGGGACCGGCATGGAGTCCGTCGTCGCGCGCGATTCCGGCGCCGCCATCGCGGCGCGGCGGACCGGGTTTGTCGACCAGGTCGATGCGACGCGCATCGTGGTCCGGGCAACCGAGGAAACCGACGCCGGCAAGCCAGGGGTCGATATCTACCGGATGATGAAGTTCCAGCGCTCGAACCAGTCGACCTGCATCAACCAGAAGCCGCTGGTGCGGGTCGGCGACTACGTGCGCAACGGCGACATCATTGCCGATGGACCGTCGACCGATCTCGGAGATCTGGCGCTTGGCCGCAATGTCCTCGTCGCCTTCATGCCCTGGAACGGTTATAATTTCGAGGATTCGATCCTTCTCAACGAGCAAATCGTCAAGGACGATGTTTATACCTCGATTCATATCGACGAGTTCGAGGTGATGGCGCGCGACACCAAGCTTGGTCCGGAGGAAATCACCCGCGATATTCCGAATGTATCGGAAGAGGTGTTGAAGAATCTCGACGAGGCCGGAATCGTCTATATCGGCGCCGAGGTCCATGCGGGCGATGTTTTGGTCGGGAAGATCACGCCGAAGGGCGAGAGCCCGATGACTCCGGAAGAAAAGCTTTTGCGCGCGATCTTCGGCGAGAAGGCATCGGATGTCCGCGATACGTCGTTGCGGGTGCCGCCGGGCGTGCAGGGCACGATTGTCGAGGTGCGCGTCTTCAACCGGCATGGCGTTGACAAGGACGAGCGCGCCCAAGCGATCGAACGCGAGGAAATCGAGCGTCTCGCGAAGGACCGCGACGATGAGCTAGCGATCCTCGATCGCAACGTCTATGCGCGTCTCATGGACGTTCTCGTGGACAAGAAGGCTATCGCCGGGCCGAAGGGATTCAAGCGGGATACCAAACTCACCAGGGAGATCGTCGAGGACTATCCCAGCTCGCAATGGTGGATCTTCGCGATCGAGAACGACAAGACGATGGCCGAGCTCGAAGCCATGCGCAGGCAGTATGACGAGGCCAAGAAAGCGCTTGAGAGCCGTTTTCTCGACAAGGTCGAAAAGTTGCAGCGCGGCGACGAATTGCCGCCGGGCGTCATGAAGATGGCGAAGGTGTTCGTCGCGGTGAAGCGCAAGATCCAGCCCGGCGACAAGATGGCGGGAAGGCATGGCAACAAGGGCGTCGTTTCCAAGATCGTGCCGCAGGAGGATATGCCCTTCCTCGCCGACGGGCAGCCAGTCGATATCGTCTTGAACCCGCTAGGCGTGCCCTCCCGCATGAATGTCGGGCAGATCCTCGAAACCCATCTCGGCTGGGCCTGTGCCGGTCTTGGCAAGCAGGTCGGCGACACGGTGAATGCCTATTTGCGGGACGGGAACACGAAGCCGTTGCGCGACAAGCTCATCGAAATTTATGAAGCCAAGGCGGAGATCATGGACCTCGACGATGAGGCCGTGGTCGAACTCGGCGAAAATCTGCGCCGCGGCGTGCCGGTCGCGACACCGGTCTTCGACGGCGCGCGTGAAAAGGACATCGTCGCAATGCTGGAGCGGGCGGGTCTAGACCGTTCGGGCCAGGTCACTCTCTACGACGGATGTACCGGCGAAGCTTTCGACCGCAAGGTGACCGTCGGCTATATCTATATGCTGAAGCTGCATCACCTCGTCGACGACAAGATCCACGCGCGTTCGATCGGACCCTATAGTCTCGTCACCCAACAGCCGCTCGGCGGCAAGGCGCAATTCGGCGGCCAGCGTTTCGGCGAGATGGAGGTTTGGGCGCTCGAGGCTTACGGCGCGGCCTATACGCTGCAGGAGATGCTGACCTTGAAATCCGATGACGTAGCAGGCCGCACTAAGGTTTATGAATCGATCGTGCGCGGCGACGATGCTTTCGAATCCGGCATTCCCGAAAGCTTCAACGTGCTCGTCAAGGAGATGCGTTCGCTTTGCCTTAATGTCGAACTTAATCAGACAACGAAACCGAAAAGCCAATTGCCGCCGGCCGAGGCGGCCGAATAGACGCGGGCGTTGAAAACTGCCCAGTGGCGCGGGCCGCGCGCGGTGTCTATTTGGAATATTTCCGGCGGGACCATGCGGCGCCACCGCGCCGGCCCATGCATCAGGAGATGGCAATGAATCAAGAGGTCATGAATCTCTTCAGTCCGGCCACGCAACCGCAGGCTTTCGATCAGATCCAGATCTCGATCGCGAGCCCGGAGAAGATTCTGTCCTGGTCCTTCGGCGAGATTAAAAAGCCGGAGACAATCAATTACCGCACCTTCAAACCCGAACGCGATGGGCTTTTCTGCGCCCGGATCTTCGGCCCAATCAAGGACTACGAGTGCTTGTGCGGCAAATACAAGCGGATGAAGTATAAGAACGTCATCTGCGAGAAATGCGGCGTCGAGGTGACCTTGTCGCGGGTGCGCCGCGAGCGCATGGGGCATATTTCGCTCGCCGCGCCGGTCGCCCATATCTGGTTTCTGAAATCCTTGCCTTCGCGCATCGGGCTTCTCCTCGACATGACGCTGAAGGACATCGAGCGCATCCTTTATTTCGAGTCCTATATCGTCCTAGATCCGGGCCTGACGCCGCTCAAGAACCGCCAGCTTCTCAATGAAGACGATCACCTGCGCGCGCAGGACGAATATGGCCAGGATTCCTTTACTGCCCTCATTGGCGCCGAAGCGATTCGCGAAATTCTGCGTGGCATGGATCTTCCGAGACTCGCCGAATCGCTCAAGGTCGAGATCGCCGAATCGACGACGGAACTGAAACCCAAGAAACTCGCCAAGAGGTTGAAGATCATCGAGGCCTTCATGCGTTCGGGCAACAAGCCCGAGTGGATGATCCTTACCGAAGTCCCGGTCCTTCCGCCCGACCTGCGGCCGCTCGTGCCGCTCGACGGCGGCCGCTTCGCGACCTCGGATCTCAACGACCTTTACCGGCGCGTCATCAACCGTAACAATCGCCTGAAACGGCTCATCGAATTGCGCGCGCCAGACATCATCGTGCGCAACGAGAAGCGGATGCTGCAGGAGGCCGTCGATGCTTTGTTCGACAATGGCCGCCGCGGCCGGGTCATCACCGGCGCCAACAAACGGCCGCTGAAGTCGCTCGCCGACATGCTGAAGGGCAAACAAGGCCGTTTCCGCCAAAACCTGCTCGGCAAGCGCGTCGATTATTCCGGCCGCTCGGTCATCGTGGTTGGGCCCGACCTCAAACTGCACCAGTGCGGCCTGCCGAAGAAGATGGCGCTCGAACTCTTCAAGCCCTTCATCTATTCGCGTCTCGACGCGAAGGGCCTTTCGGCGACCGTCAAACAGGCGAAAAAGCTGGTCGAAAAAGAGAAGCCGGAAGTCTGGGATATTCTCGACGAAGTCATCCGCGAGCATCCGGTCATGCTGAACCGGGCGCCGACGCTGCACCGTCTCGGCATTCAGGCTTTTGAGCCGAAGCTGATCGAGGGTAAGGCCATCCAACTGCATCCACTTGTTTGCGCCGCGTTCAACGCCGATTTCGATGGCGACCAGATGGCGGTGCACGTGCCGCTCTCGCTCGAGGCGCAACTCGAAGCGCGCGTGCTGATGATGTCGACCAACAATATTTTGCATCCGGCCAATGGCCAGCCGATCATCGTGCCATCGCAGGATATCGTAATCGGTCTTTATTATGTTTCGTTGATGTGCGAGGGCGAACCTGGCCAGGGGATGGCGTTCGCCAATATGGGCGAGATCGAACATGCCTTGCATGCCAAGGCGATCACCCTGCATACGCGGATCAAGGGGCGGGCGCAGACCTTTGACGGCGAGGGCCAGCGTGTATCGAAGATTTTCGAAACCACGCCCGGCCGTATGATTCTTGGCCAGCTGCTGCCGCACCATGTCAAGATTTCCTTCGATGTCGTGAACAAACTCATGACCAAGAAGGAAATCTCGAACATGATCGACATCGTCTACCGCAACTGCGGTCAGAAGGAGACAGTCATCTTTTGCGACAAGATCATGGCGCTCGGGTTCCGCGAGGCGTTCAAGGCCGGTATTTCCTTTGGCAAGGACGACATGGTCGTGCCGGAAACCAAGCCGCGCATTATCGCCGAGACAGGCGCGCTCGCGAAGGAATACGAGCAGCAGTATAATGACGGATTGATCACTCAAGGCGAAAAATACAACAAGGTCGTCGATGTCTGGATGAAATGTTCGGACAAGCTCGCCGAGGAAATGATGGCGCGCATCTCGACGGTGCAAAAGGACGAAAACGGCCGCGACAAACCGATCAACTCGATCTACATGATGGCGCATTCCGGCGCGCGCGGTTCGCCAACGCAAATGAAGCAGCTCGCCGCGATGCGCGGACTGATGGCAAAGCCATCGGGCGAAATCATCGAAAGCCCGATCATCTCGAATTTCAAGGAAGGGCTGACTGTGCTCGAGTATTTCAACTCGACGCATGGCGCGCGAAAGGGTCTTGCCGACACCGCCTTGAAGACCGCGAATTCGGGTTATCTGACGCGCCGCCTTGTCGATGTGGCGCAGGACTCGATTATTACCATGCTCGATTGCGGATCGCGGAACGGGATTCGCATGCGCGCGATCATCGACGCGGGCCAGATTGTCGCCTCGCTCGCGACGCGAATTCTTGGCCGCACCGCGGCCGAGGATTTAAAAGAGGCCTCGGGCGCGCTCATCGCCGCCGCCGGCGAAATGGTTCAGGAATGGCATATCGACCGCATCAACGCGGCAGGGATCCAGGAAGTTAAGATCCGCTCCGTCTTGACCTGCGAAGCCAAGAACGGCGTTTGCGGCAAGTGCTACGGCCGCGATCTCGCGCGCGGAACGCCGGTCAATATGGGCGAGGCCGTCGGGGTCATCGCCGCGCAGTCGATCGGCGAGCCGGGCACGCAGCTCACGATGCGCACCTTCCACATCGGCGGCGCGGCGCAAATCGCCGATCAATCTTTCATCGAATCCAATTTCGATGGAGTCGTGAAGATCCGCAATCGCCATCTCGCCCGCAATAGCGAGGGCGACCTTATGGTCATGGCGCGCAATGTCGCAATCATCGTCGAGGGTCCGGACGGCGCGGAACGCGCGGTCCACAGGATCCAATATGGCGCCAGGCTCAAAGTCGACGATGGCGACAAGATCAAGCGCGGCCAGCGCATTGCCGAGTGGGATCCCTATACAAGGCCGATTCTAACCGAGATCGCCGGGACGATCGCCTTCGAGGATCTCGTCGAAGGGGCTTCCATGACGGAAACCATCGACGAGGCAACCGGCATCGCCAAGCGACTGGTCATGGACTGGCGCCTCAATCAGCGCTCCGCGACATTGAAGCCCGCCATCGTGATCAAATCGGCGGACGGCAAGATCGGCAAGCTGTACCGCGGCGGCGATGCGCGTTATGCGCTGCCGGTGGATTCGATCATTGGGGTTGACCCAGGCGCGCTGGTCAAGGCTGGCGACATCGTTGCGCGTATCTCGATGGACTCGGCGAAGACGCGCGACATCACCGGCGGTCTGCCGCGAGTGGCCGAACTGTTCGAGGCGCGCCGGCCGAAGGATCACGCGATTATCGCCGAGGCCTCCGGTACTGTGCAATTCGGGCGCGACTACAAGAATAAGACGCGCATTTCGATCGTTCCGAATGAAGAAGGCGCTGAGCCAATCGAATATCTGATCGCAAAAGGCAAACACATCCATCTCCAGGACGGCGACGTCGTCGAAAAGGGCGATTATATCGTCGATGGAAATCCGGCGCCGCATGACATTTTGGCGATCAAGGGTGTCGAGGAACTTGCCGCCTATCTTGTCAACGAGATTCAGGAGGTCTACCGATTGCAAGGGGTCAGCATCAACGACAAACATATCGAGGTGATTGTCCGGCAGATGCTGCAGAAGGTCGATATCGTCGAGCCCGGCGGCACCGGGTTCTTGCCTGGCGAGCAGGTCGATCAGGTCGAGCTCGACGAGGCCAACGCCGCGGCGATCGAGGCGGGGGAAAAGCCGGCCTCGGGAACTCCGGTTCTCCTAGGGATCACCAAGGCGTCGTTGCAGACGCGCTCGTTCATCTCGGCCGCCTCCTTCCAGGAGACGACCAGGGTGTTGACCGAGGCGGCCGTCAACGGCAAAGCCGATACCTTGGAAGGCTTGAAGGAAAACGTCATCGTCGGCCGCCTCATTCCAGCCGGCACGGGCGCCGCGATGGCCAAACTCCGGCGTGTCGCGAACATCCGGGATGATATGATTATCGCGCAAAAAGCGGAAAGCGCGGCGGCATCCGGGTCAACTCCCTTGCTAGCGCAGCCGGATGTGCCGGCCGGAGAATAGGGCGCCGGTTATGCGGCGCTTTAAGTTCCTGGGTCGTGGACCTCGAGGTTTTTTTTGTCGCTACTAATATCCCATTATTATACATGACATTGGATCGCATCAATGTTATAGAGGAGCATGGAACGAAAAGACTTTCGCGGGATAGGCCGTGACGCGCAAGAGGCGCTGCGCAAGCGCGCAGTCTATCTGGTGTTGCACGGCAGCAGGACGCAGGCCGAAGCGGCGGGGCTCGTCGGCGTTCGCCGTCAGGTGGTGAACCGGTGGATCTTGCGGAATCGCGATGAAGGCGCCTGCTAGACGGACGCCGGATTACCGCACGCAAGGGCAGCGGGATTTTGACGGCTGTGGAGGCCCGGCGCGTGCAGTGCTGGATCACCACCAAGTGCCCCGATCAGTTGCAACTGCCGTTTGCGTTGTGGACGGCCCAGGCGGTGCGGGGCTGATCCATAAGAAATTTGGCAAGACGCGTGGCTTGTCGACGATGCGGCTTTACTTGAAGCAGTGGGGGTTTTTTTTCCGCACAGAAGCCGCTTGCTGTGGAGCCTCAATAGGTTGTCCCGGGTGAGACCGAGGCGGCGGATGGGCGGCATTGATTTTCCCTGTCGGGGTTCAAACCCTCGCCTTCAGGCGAAGGGAAGGGTAGATGAAGTCGCATTATGCGACGATATCGGCTTGGTAGCCAGCGAAGTACGATTTGAAGGTTCACCTGGTCTGGGTTCCGAAGTACCGGAAAAGGGTGCTGACAGGACCGGTGGCGGTGCGTGTCCGCGATTTACTGAGGCAAATCGCGATCGAAAACGATCTGCAGATCATCTCTGGGAAGGTCGCGACAGATCATGTGCATATGTTTATCAGCTATCGCGCCCACCAGAATATCAGCCAGATCGTGCAATGGCTGAAAGGAACAAGTTCGCGCCTCCTGTTTCAGGAGTTCCCGCATCTCAAGAAACAATACTGGGGTCAGCATCTATGGGCGCGGGGCTATTTGCAGTTACCTCGGGCAACATTACCGATGAAATGATCAACGACTACATCAATGACCAGGAGGGCGAGCCGGTGCAGGACGACAGTCGATTTCAAATCGACCCCTCTTGAACCCCTTGCCTTATAGGGGAGGGTCGTTCAGTGTCAACCTCCGGCATGCGCGCGCGAAGGCCACGGATTTGGAGCATGATCCATTGTCGGTCATGACGCGGGGGGACCTTCACCCAAAGACCAAAGTATAATAGGGGACGACGGCTTTCAAGAAGGCCGTGGCGCTGACGGCTTTCTCGTCTGGCTTGATCGGCGTGAAAGCGATGCGCGAAGCATCGTCGATGCCGATATGGACGAACTCCCAGCCGACGCCTCGGCCGCTGCTCTGGCCTTTGCGGTCGCCGGTGATGCGGTGGCCGATGCGGTCAAAGCGCCCGAGTTTCTTGATGTCGA
>QHBR01000398.1 GCA_003244015.1 Hyphomicrobiales bacterium
TATTTTTCGAGGTGCCCTTTGGCTTGTCAGGCTGAATGGGCGGTGAACATCTTAATCCTTGGTCACAACCGCGATATCCGGCGCGGCCGGATTTTTCATCCCGACAATATGGTACCCGGCGTCCACATGCAGGATTTCGCCGGTGATGCCCCGCGCCATCGGCGAAAGAAGAAAGGCGGCGCTCTCGCCGACCTCCTCGATCGTCACCGTGCGCCGCAACGGGGAATTATATTCGTTCCACTTGAGAATATAGCGGAAATCGCCAATGCCGGAGGACGCCAATGTCTTGATTGGGCCGGCCGAGATGGCATTGACCCTGATATCGCGTTCGCCGAGATCGGCGGCGAGATAGCGCACGCTTGATTCAAGCGCGGCCTTGGCGAGCCCCATGACGTTATAATGCGGCATCCATTTTTCCGCCCCATAATAGGTAAGGGTCAATAGGGCGCCGCCGTTTCGCATCAGCTTTACAGCGCGCTGCGCCACCGCAGTGAAGGAATAGCACGAAACCAAGAGCGTATTCGAGAAGTTCTCCGCGGTCGTGTCGATATACCGGCCCGTCAACTGATCCTTGTCGGAAAAAGCAACGCAATGTACGACGAAGTCGAGATTTTCCCAAATGCGCTCGATTTCCTTAAATATCGCGTTCAAAGCCGCCGTGTCGGTGACATCGCAATCGCCCACAACTTGAGCGTCGAGGTCCTTGGCGAGCGGGCGGACCCGTTTTTCAAGCGATTCGCCCTGATAGGTGAAAGCGAGTTCGGCGCCCGCCTCGCGGGCGGCCTTGGCGATCCCCCAGGCAATCGACCTTGTGTTGGCGACCCCCAGGACCAGGCCGCGTTTTCCAGCGAGAATTCCCGAGGCGTGCAGTCCAGGCGTTAACATTTCCGCTTGCGTCATGCTTGATCCGGACCAAAGAACTAGCGAAGCCGCGTTTTGGAACGGCCGTGGCGTCCGCTGCGTTTAAGGGCTGCGCGGGTTTAGCGCAAGACCGCCCGCTGAGGAAACGCCCGTGCGGAGACAAAAATGATGAGAGGAGATTTCTAAATGGCTAAAATTACGATAGAACCCGTCGGCTGTAAGGAAGGGCTGCTGACTGTAGGTGTGCTCTCCGTCGTTCACCGTACCCATGTCTCTTACCCAACTGCGACTCATCTGCTCGCAGTGGACATTCTACCGGTCAAGCTCCTCGGTCCGAACACCGGCCTGACGTTCGTTGGGCCAACGATCGAGATACAGATAGATCCGACAATATCCGGAAGCGTTCAGCGCTGGCTCGTACCAATGTCGTCAGCGAATCAGCCCAATGCCGTGCACCCGGAATACTTCGATGGAACAGACTGGCGCTCGTTTCTGGACAAAGCTGCTGGCGTCCCCCAGACCGCGTCACGTGCGACTTCGAAACGACGCAACATCGATCGACTGGCAAGGGGATGCGCATGCACCAAACGATCTCAGCTTCAGATTCGACCTGTCAATGAAGGATCTGGCAGATCCGGCTGCGCAAATCGATACGGTGACGTTCCTTGTACAGGCATCGGCCAGTCAGGTACAAGCAACTAGCACGTCCTGCTTTCGTCGCGTAACCGATCTTGCCGTTGGCGACCCATTGCCCGGCTTCGTCCCACGAACCTGAGCCAGTATGGGCAAAAGCGAAGCGTTGCCAACCGTAACTGCCTAACAATCGCATCAACTCGGACTGCCAACTACGCTTCGCTTCGTTGGCAGCCGGTTATGCGTGCGGATTTTTACGTTGCCCATAGTCAGGGGGCCGCGCGGGCGCTAATATCGGCGATCTGGGCGGTGCCGCACATCGACAGCGCCGGCAGGGGAGGGCAAAGGTGGCCTTGCGGGACGAGTTGAATTTATGCGCGCCGCGGCTTTGCCGTTATGCCCGCGCGCTCGTTACCGGTCAGCCGGGGCCTGGCGAGATCGCCGACGATCTTGTCCAGGCGGTTTTGCTGGAAACATGGGAAGCTGGAACCGCCTTGCGGCTGGCCGGGCGCGATCTCCACCTCCACCTCTATACGCTGCTCACGGAATGGCACCGCGACAGGGTTATGGCCGGAAGGATGGGCGGCAAGGCTCATATGGAGAAGGAAAATTTCTCCGCGGGCGGGCCGCGCGCCGCCGGGAATCCGCCGGTTCCGGCTTCGCCTCGCGACAAATTCGCGGCTGCGCTCTTAGCCCTCGCGCTCGAAGAGCGGGAGGCTTTGCTGCTTGTCGTGCTTGAAGGATTCCGTTATGCGCAAGCCGCGCGAATCCTGAAAATTTCGCGAACCGTTCTCATCATGCGTCTGGCCTGCGCGCGCGCCGCGCTGAGCGAAATTCCGGCGCCCGAAACGCCATCGCGTCCGGCCAAGGCGCGCCCCTCCTATCTGCGCGTGGTCAAATGAGAGCGTCATGCGCGGACCCGGCCCCCCTGTGAGCGAAGCGGAGTTGCACGGCTTTGTCGATGGCGACATGGATCACGGCCGGCGCGAGGCCGTTCAGGCTTATCTTGCAGCTTCGCCGGGGGATGCGGCCCGGGTCGAAACATGGCGGCGCCAGAATGAAACGATTCGGGCCACCTTCGCGCCGGTCGAAACCGGGCCGCTGCCTTGGTCCTTGCCGCTTGCTCCCGGCGCCTGGGGAGTGGCGGCGACGAGACACGCCGCCGGGGGACAAGCCGAAGCGAGTGGCTCCCATTCGTGGCGCGAGCGCTGGTTCGCGCGGCTGATTGGGCTTTCCTTCGCGAGCGGAGCGCTGCTGGCGGCCAGCGCAGCCTATCTTGCCGGTCGCGTGAACGCGCCGGAAGCCGCGCCGCCGTCCTCGGAGGGCTCCACGCCGGCTGGGATGAACGATACCTTCGTCACGCGGGCAACGTCGGCGCTGCGGCCATTTGAGCGGCCACCCAAAGCGGTGCGTCTTTCGCCAAACAGCGATGGACCGGGGCAAGACACGGCGGCTCCGATATTGCCGAATCTTTCGGTCGACGGCCTAAAGCTTGCCGGCGTTCGCGCCATGCCCGGCGAACAGGGCCAAATGTTGTGCCTGGTTTACGCGCGACCGGACGAGGCGAATATCGCGTTCTGCGCCGAAAAAGCTGGCGATCCGGGCGAGAGCGTCCCGCGCGTGTCCGGTAATTTTCCCTCGGCCGCGATCACCTGGCGTCAGAAGGGGACCAATTACGCCCTCGTTGGCGCTCTGCCGGAGGCCGGACTTCGCGCTTTGGCGGACGCTGTGCGCGCCCAAGTCGCGGCCTTCGACGGGCGGTAGGTTACGCGGAAACCAACAGGCCGCGGATGTTCCCCGGCGCTCCAATCGTACCAAAATGTTTCTCGTGAAACATTTTGGTACGATTCGGGCCAAAAACCTTACATGATGATGTG
>QHBR01000039.1 GCA_003244015.1 Hyphomicrobiales bacterium
CTCAGAAGACTTTGTAATCCCGCATGAAGTTACCGGACAGACTCTCGGTATTAATGATAGATGATAATAGATTACAATCAATATTCAGTATTATCAAGAAAAAATGCAGTAATTTTATAAAATTTATATAAATAGGTTTTATATTAATTGTGTTGCGTTGCGAAAATCGTTGATGCATAGTTCCTGCTGTCGGTTCTGAAACGGGGGGAAACAGCCATGCGCAATGATCGGATTGGACGCCTGCAGTTCATGGGCCTCATAAATGGAATTGACACGCAGGAATATGTTAGTTTCACTACTACACGTGCTTTAGGCGGCTTGCCGAAAAGAGTATTCGATTTCGTTTTTGCTTTATTTTTTATTTTTTTATTTTCGTCAATTTTTATATTTACGGCAATTGTCACTCGATTAACTTCAGGCCCCGTCATTTACAAACACAACCGTGTCGGATTTGGCGGAAGGACGTTTCGATGTTTCAAATTCAGAACCATGGTCGTCGATGCGGATAAGGCTCTGAATGCCTTGCTGCGGTTTGATCTTGCCGCCCGAGCCGAGTGGGAGCGAAGCCAAAAAATCGTCGATGATCCGCGGATTACCCATGTTGGGCGGTTTCTGAGGCGATCGAGCCTCGATGAATTGCCTCAGCTCTTCAATGTCATTCGCGGCGAAATGAGCTTAGTTGGGCCACGCCCGATCGCTCCATCGGAAATGCCGCGCTACGGTAATCGACTTGATATGTACCTTTCCGCCCGCCCGGGCCTGACGGGCGCTTGGCAAGTTAGCGGCAGGAGCGATTGCGATTATGATCAGCGAGTCGAGTTGGATGCCAATTATGTGTCCAATTGGCGCTTCTCGACTGACATTTTCATTTTGCTGCGGACTGTGGGTGCGGTCTTCGCTGAGAAGGGGAGCTATTGACGGTTCGCGGCTGCAATTTCCTCACGCCTCCAAGGAGCGTTGAGATTTGTCCGGAGACAGCCGCTTCGGGCGCTCAGTGTTCAAGTTGGAGTCGTGGTCGATCTCGTAAAAAATTCGCTCCAATTTGTTTCGCCGTGGCTCGGATTGATCGTGTTCCTGTTTCCGCCGCGGGCCAACAAAGGCGAGCCGGAAGCTCCAACTGTGCACCCTGAGAAAGCAGCGGTATGGGCTTATGCGGGTGGCTATTGTCCATTATTGGCTGGTCTCCATGCGGGGAGGTGAGAAAGTACTAGAGAGTCTTTGCAGGCTCTTTCCAGAAGCGGATATTTTCACCCATGTTTATGACCCGGAAGCAGTCTCCAAGACGATCCGAAGACACAGGATCAGTACGACGTTCATCAATTCGCTTCCCTTTGCCCGCCGTTGTTACAAACAATACCTTCCATTGATGCCGATCGCGCTCGAGCAGATCGATCTGCGCGGTTACGATTTGGTCATTAGCAGCGAGTCCGGCCCTGCCAAAGGAATCATTCCATCAGCCGGTGCCGTGCATATCTGCTATTGCCATTCACCAATGCGTTACATATGGAGTATGTTTCACGACTATCGGGAGCGCGCCGGATTTCTCACAAAGCTCGTGATGCCTCCCCTTGCGCATTACTTGCGCAGCTGGGACGCCGTCGCGTCGATGCGTGTCGATTGCTTCATCGCCAATTCACAGACGGTCGCCGCCCGCATTTCAAAATACTACCGTAGGGAAGCAATCGTGATCTATCCGCCTGTTGATGTGGACATGTTCGACAGCGTTCCCGTGACCGAAGTCGAAGACTATTACCTTATGGCTGGGGAGCTAGTTGCCTACAAGAGACCCGACCTAGCGGTCGATGCTTTCAATGCCTCGGGGCGGCGTCTGGTCGTGATCGGAGGTGGCCAAATGCTCACCGCAATTCGCAAAATGGCAGGGCCGACGGTGACCGTGCTCGGCTCGCAGCCTTTCGAAGTGCTGCGGCATCATTACGCACGGTGCCGCGCCCTCATCTTTCCAGGTGAAGAGGATTTCGGCATCGTTCCAGTTGAAGTCATGGCGAGCGGTCGCCCAGTCATCGCCTACGGGCGCGGCGGTGTAACGGAGACGGTCACCGACGGGGTGGCAGGCCTTTTTTTTGAGGAGCAAAGTCCAGCAGCGATTGAGCAAGTCATTCGTAAGTTCGAGCGCATGCGCTTCGATTCGGCCGCCATTAAGGCGCAAGCTGCGAAATTCCACGTGGACAAATTCATGTCCGAATTCGTCAGCGTTCTCGGGCGCGCGCTGGGTCATAAGTTGAACCGCCACCAGCCGTCTCGGGAAAAAGACCTTTTTCCATAAGGGGATGACGTCGCTCGACAGAACTAAATCTAGGTGGCAGCTCGTAATGTCACTTTCGATCGGAGTATTTAAAAGGAAAGTGGTGGATCGAATGTTACAAACCAACAAACAGTTCCAAGCTGATCAGGCCTACAAAAGTATTTGGGGACATTCTAGCAGGGAAGCTATTAGTTCTTTCACCCGTATTATTCGCCACCAGGTGCCAACTATTGTCATTTCTATGGCGGTGTTCACGGCGCTAGGGCTTATCTATCTCTTCACAACTCCGGCGACTTATCTTGCCACAGCAACGGTGGTGATCGATGGCCGCGATGCACGATCTTTCGAGCAGCAGCAGCAGGCTGTCGCTGTCCAGAGTGAAAGCCCGGTCGAAACCAGAGCGATTCAGACCCAGGTCGAAATCCTGAAATCGGAGAATATCGCTCGTAGGGTCGTCAGGAATTTGCAGCTCGCAAATGACGCTGAGTTCGTCGGGCCCTTTACCGGCCTTAGGGGCACGGTTAAGTGGCTTTTCTCCATTTTCTTCGGCGCTGACCAACAATCCGGCTCGGTTCTGGAAGCCGTGGCGGTTCAGAACCTAAAGAGCGAGCGTACCGTCTCACTGACCAGCCAAAGCCACATGATTGAGGTCGATGTCATATCGCTGGATCCCGACAAAGCGGCGCGGATTGCAAATGCGTTCGGGAACGCGTACCTCGATGAAGAACTCGAAGCCAAATCTGCCGCGGCGCGACGGGCAAGCGTCTGGCTTCAGGATCGCTCAAAGGAGCTCCAAGCCGAGGCTTCCGCGGCAAGGCGGGCTGTCGTGGAGTTCAAGACGAAGAACAATATTGTCATCGTCAATTCTGGCGAAAGGCGGGTAAAAAAAGAGAGCGACGAAGGCCGGTTGATGGATGACCAACAAATCACGGACATCAACACCCAGCTTGTACTCGCTGAGGCGGCGACTGCAGAAGCCAGCGCCCGCTACGAACGAACCCGGGAGATCATGAAACAAAAGCTTCCTGACGCATCGGTCGCGGATGCGCTGAAGGACGAGGTCATCATCAAGCTGCGCGGGCAATATCTCGACGTGGCCACGCGCGAGGCCATCTTGTCACAGAAGTACGGCCCGAACCATCTCGTCCCGGTCAATCTGCGTAGCCAGATGAATGAAATCTTGCGTTCCATTAAAGACGAAATGCGAAAAATCGAGGAAAGCGCAAAGAGCGATTACGAAATCGCTCAGACGCGGGAGCAGAGCATCAGAGATAGCCTCGGCCGAGCTGTTTCCCAATCGCATATGACCGGTCAGGTGCGGATTCAGCTGGCGGAACTTGAGAGCGGTGCCCAGACCGCCGAGTTGGCTTATGACAACTTGCTCGACCGCTTCACGCGAGCCATCCAGCAGCAATCTTTCCCTTTCACCGAAGCTCACATTGTCGATCTCGCGGAAAAACCCTTAGGGAAGTATCACATTAAGCAGTTGATCGTTCTTCTGTTGATAGTAGTTACCGGTTTGGTGGTGAGCTTTTGTGCCGCATATTTGCGGGAGCGTGCCGACCGGGTGTTCCGCTCGAGCGGCCAAGTCGAGGACTCTCTAGCGGTCAAATGCCTCGCAATGCTTCCCAACCTCCAGGCCGGGATAAGCTCAAGTGTGTCGGCTCGGCAAAACACTCAAGCCTCGTCAGCTTACCCCGCTGTTCCCAAGCGTCCGCAACCAAAGCTCAGTCATGTCCTCGATAAGCCTGAGCCATTTTCGCAATTCACTGAGGCTATGCGGTCCACCAATGTGGAG
>QHBR01000254.1 GCA_003244015.1 Hyphomicrobiales bacterium
CGCCTCAAGCGAATATTTTTCGACGTGCCCATAAATCTGATAGACGGGTTTTTTGGAGAGAAGCACAGTTTCTGGTTACCGGTTATCGCATACGGGCGAAACAGTATCGGCTTCGCTTTTCCTACGAGCTTCCATCAGCAAGTCCAGCGCTTCACTGGCACTCAATATTCTAGGAGTGCCGTCAGGCAACCATAGTCGTTCGGACCGACTTTGTACCGCGCGGGTTCGCGCGAAGGAAATCAGCCAGCGTCAAAACCTGCGTCACTTTATCATCGAGCCGATCGCGACGACGGCTGAAGGTAGTGAGACTACCAATCTCATAATCAAGAGGCCTTTCCAACCGAAACACATTCGAAGGCGTAAAGGACATCTCCGATGACGACGCTAGCGTCCAATTCCCTTTCTCCCTCGGTGAAGGATTGTAGCGAGCCATTCCGACATTGGAATCCTCGGTCCGACAATGCGCGACGAAAGGCTTCTTCGAAAACAGTACCTCGTTGACTTTGGTTATGCGCTACGCGAACGAACATGGTTTTGAGCATCATTGGCACGCTTTGCAGGAAAACTCCTTGATGCTGGCCGGCCGGAATCAGAACGTGTTGCGGGCCGCCGCTCCACAGGGAAATTGTGCGCTGACGCTCAGGTGTCAGCGTAATACGATTCAAAATCGCCTGGATTTCGTCATCGGTTACGTTGATGTCCGAAGAGAATAGCTTGATCCGCCTTTGTAATCGCGGAGTGATCTTCTTAGCGTCAAAGTCATAGACACCATAGCCGCGCTGCAGAACGTTCATCATGGTGTCGGGGAAAACCTTACGTCGTGCTTCCTCTGTTTCTGCCAGCAGATAGGGTTCGGGGATATTCAAGATGTTGCCGATGGCCCAGAGCACGGAGACGATCGCCTCAAGCCTGTAACCTAGTTTGGCGCAAAAAGTATTGGACAGAAAATCATGGGCGCCTAGGAAGTTTCGTATGTTAACCAAGACCGGCACGAAGTTGCTTGTAAATTCTTGGGGGAAGCATAAGCCAAGTGTACGAAGGGCATCTCCCAGCTTAATTCTGGAAACGTCGTAGATTTGACAGATCAGTAATCGAAGGCTCGCTTCTCCCCCTCTTCACCCCTAGTCATGTTTTCGTCTACCCAAATCCCGATTAGTGAATTATCGAACCCCCCTCTGTTGGTCCTCGCATCGATGTTCTCCAAAAGCCACGTCAGCCCTTCATTCGGAACGTAATCCCAATCGCCATCTTGATTGATAGTAATTCCAGCCCCTTTGCCAAGGGACCGTAACAGCGCCGTGCCCGCCAGTATTGATAGGCGAGTCCCTCGACTCGATAGATCCCAAGGAAGTCCTCCTCGCTAAAATCCCGGATAACCAATTGCGGCCGCATCTTTAGGAATTTCGCCAATTTCCGGTATACCTTGCTCGGTTGCCTAGCCACCTGCGTCTTTACACCTCTACGCATCCATCCACCCAGGATTAGGTCAGGGTTAACTCGAGTCGAAAGGACGAGCTCTCTGGCGTCAGTGGCTCGCCCGTGTTTCGAGACTGCAAGTTCCGCGATTTGGCGCACAAGGCCCAGCGTTCTTGGATCGGTCTTGTCCTCATGCGATGGGCTCAGAAAGACTCCAATGCGGCGGTAAATGTGAAGCCAGAAGAATACGGAGCGGTTGCGGAGAATGGCTGCCATCTCGGCCTCCAGAACTTCCAGAAGCTGACGCGCAACTGGCCAAGCAGATTCAGCGGAAATTTCTTTGCCGATCGGTAAGTGCTCCGTCAGATATTTGGAGCGGATAGAGGTCGGCTCAGAAAGCAGGACTTGATTCACCCGCTCATGAAGGCGCTCATGCAGGTGCGCAAAAGCTGCTTGATAGTACTCAATAACGAGGTTCATCGCGTCAAAGGTTAGAGTCGGTCAATATGGCTGCTGCATCCTATCATATTGGATTCGTTTGTTCGAAGACCGACGGGCGGATGTCCGTTCCTGGCGCATCGCCGACATTCAAACTGCCGCATGACTGAACCACGTGCTTCAATTCAAAACACAGGTCTTTGTCCACCACGCCGGATGCGTGCGCAAAATCGCTTTTTTGGCGCGTACAGCCGAGCGGCAATCCTTGAAGAGAGCAAAACATGTCGCGCCGGACCCAGACATGCGGGCTAGGCGGCAACCGGGCGCGGCGGAATGAACCGCAAGCAAATCGCCGATGACCGGGGCGAGCAGGCACGCGGCACTCTCCAAGTCGTTGCGGCCTTTGCGAAGGGCCGCGATAAATGCATCCGGCGGCATATTTGGATAAAGTTCGGGGTGTCCGCCGAAATCGGTCGCGCTGCCCTGCGCGATCTTCATCAGCGAGAAAACTTCTTTCGTTTCGAGCCTTTCGGCCGGATTGACGAGCAGGCCGATGAGCGGCGGCAGCGCGAGCAAAGGGCCTAGCTCATCGCCGACGCCCCGCATCATCCGCGCGCGGCCCATGAGACAAACAGGGACATCTGCTCCGGTTGTCAGCGCGGCGTCGATCACCCCCGCGTCGTCGATCGAAAGCGCGTTGGCCCGCGCGAGCAGCCGGAGCGCCGCCGCCGCGTCGGACGATCCGCCGCCAAGCCCCGCCGCCACCGGCAATCGCTTAACAAGATGAAAGGAGCCTAGCCGAGCGCAGGGGAAACGTTCGGCGAAATGACGCGCCGCGCGCAACACGAGATTGTCATCGAGGTTGCCGCAGGCCGCCGCGGCCGGACCATCGATCGAAAGTGCGAGCGGTTCGCCCTCGGCCAAGCTGAGCGTATCGCCTCCGCGCGAAAAGACGACAAAACTTTCGAGCGTGTGCCAGCCGTCTGCCCGGCGGCCGGTCACATGCAGGGTCAGGTTGATTTTAGCGGGCGCGCGTTCGGTGAGGGTATTAGGCAATGGCGCCGCGCCGCACATTACCTATGCTCCCCCGTCGGGATGATAATCAGCCCCCGTTTTTTTTCGGTTCGGTTTGAGCCGCGGCTGGATGCGTCTCCTCGTCGAGACCATGCTCGATCTTGAGCAGGATTTTGACTTTATCCTCCGGCTCGGGATCGAGGTCGCGCGCGTGGTTCCACTGGAAATGCGCCTCGAGTTTGCGTCCTGCCCGCCAATAGGCATCGCCAAGATGGTCGTTGATCACGGGATCGGAAGGCTTGAGGTCGATCGCCCGTTCGAGTTCCTTCACCGCCTCGTCGTTGCGGCCGAGTTTGTAATGCGCCCAGCCAAGACTATCGACGATATAGCCGTCGGTCGGCCGCAGTTCGACCGCGCGGCGCAGCATGTTGAAGGCTTCGTCGAGATTCATGCCTTGATCGACCCAGCTGTAGCCAAGATAGTTCAAGACCAGGGGCTGGTCCGGATAAAGAGCGAGCGCCTGCACAAGGTCGGCCTCCGCCTCCGGCCATTTCTTCTCGCGCTCGTAGGAAATCCCCCGGAAATAATAAATTGGCCAATTGGCTTTTTCGGGCTTGCCTTTCCCGGCAAGGACACGCGAATAAGTTTCGATCGCCTCGGCATAATGCTTGTGCGCGCGGTGCAGATTGCCGAGCGCGGACAAGGCGTCCTCGTTTTTTGGGTTTTCGTCGACGATCCGCTTGAGAAATTTGGCGGCCTCGTCCGGGCGGCCCAACGCCTCGAGAATCTGGCCGGTCTGGATATCGGCCGTGGGGCGCAATGGATCGTTCTCGCGCACCATTTCGTACACGTCGATGGCCTGCTCGTTCTGTTTGAGGCGCTCGTAGATATCGCCCAAGGTAATGATGGCTAGGCTGTTTTGCGGGGTGAGATAGAGTGCGAGCCTCAGATAAATCATGGCCGCGAGTTCGTCGCCTTGCTGGTTGCCGGCGCCGCCAAGGCCATAGAGCACTTCAGCCGCGCCTTCCCGGGCATCCTTGACCAGCGGTTCAAGTGGTTTGCCGGCCTTGATGTCGGCGCGCGCCGCGGCGACGATTGGATGGTTGGGAAGAATTTGATCGAAGGCCTCATAGGCCCGGAGCGCTTCGTCGCGGTCGCCGTGGCGGACCATGAAACGGGCATAAGCATCGACAAGACGCAGAGTGTTCTTGTCGGCGGCGTAGGCCGCCTTGATTCGCTTCAAGGCTTCTTGCGAATCATTGGCGGCATCGGCGATGAGGGCAGCATGATAATCCCGGAAAACACCGAAATTTTCGCCGCGGAGCTTAGCGACGAGGTCGAGCGCGCGGCGCGTATCGCTGGCGCCCGCGTAGGACCAAGCGGTCAGCAGCGTCGCGACAATGTCGTGCTGCTGGCCGGCGCCGCCCTTCGCGAAATAGGCGCGCGCGGCGGCGAACCGCTTCGCCTTGATTGCCTTTACGCCGAGGGCAAGGCGCGCCAGGCTATTGTTTGGATCGTGCGCGCGGAGACGGTCGGCGAGGCCGAAGGCGTCTTGCATATTGCCGTTCGAGACCGCCGCGACGAAGGCGCGCTCAATCAGAATAGGATTGCGCGGATCGGACCGCAGCGCCTCGCGAAAGAAAGTCGCCGCGGCCACGGTATCGCGCTCGGAGCCCGCAACAAGCGCGGCGAGATAATTGCCGGACGGGCTTTCGCCGACCTCGAAAGGGGCTGCTATGGCCAAATTTTCCCGCGCCCGCGCTTGCGCGCTCGCTAGCGCGGCCGGAAAAGTCAACGCCAGCAGCAAGAGCACCACGAACCCGCGCAAGGCGCGGCGGCGGCAACGCCGACCATGATCTCTCCGGCCATGATCTTTCTCGGCAAACTTGAACTTGATCGGCATAACCGACTTTCCGTGCAAGAGGCGATATTTTGGCCACCAAGGACGCGATCACGCGATGTCTCGCGACGAACATGGCCGTTTTGCGGTGCCTTGGCCAATTTGAACCCGGTTTCACGGTAGGGACTACGCTCCGGTGCCGGAGGCAAATTCAAATCAATCAGGGCGGCCGTTCGGGACGGGGCGGCGCGAAACCGCGAATGATCAGCTCTGCCCAGGCCTTAGCTTATAGAAAATATGATGCCCAATAACGTCCATTTTTTCAAGTCTTCTCGCCCAGCGTGGCCAGACATAATTGGCATGAAAATGGGTCGAGCCGCCAATAATGGGTCGAGCCGCCAATATCGGAAACATAGGTCTTGCCATTTTTCACCTCGCCGGCGATGTGGACCGCCTGCCGCCCAGCATCGGGTTCGTCGATGCGCAGGGATTTGTCCTCGCAGGCAAAAGAGACCTGGCAAGCGTTGTAATGCCACCGGTTTTGGTAGACAACGCCGCAGATAGTCGCCGGATAAAGCCCGCTCGAGACCCGGTTCAAGACAACCTGTGCAACCGCTGCCTGACCTTCCCCGGATTCGCCGCGTGCTTCGAAATAGATGGCTTCGGCAACGCAGCGATTTTCCCGCGTCGATTTGTCCTGATCGACGAGCGCGGCGTAATTTGGCCGCGCTCCCGTCGTGGGAATCTTGCCCATGCCGGGCGTCCGAGGCACCCCGGGAAGCGCCACGACTTCGACCAGTGCCGAATCTGCGGGGGCGGGCGTCGCCGATCCGAGCGTGATCGCGCGGATCGCGGGCGTCGCTCCTTGCATCAGCCGCGTGTTGATCGCGGCTGGCCGCATTGTCAATGCGGACCCGTCCTGGCAGGGCGACGCCTCGGCGATGGAATGCGCCGTTACCGGACTGTCGGCAGCAGGCCATGGCTGGAAGGCGGCGACGCGGTCGGGGCCGGATGCTTCGTCGTCCGGAACCGCGAAGGCGCCCGTTGGCCTGGTTTCGTCAAAATGGAAAATCAGGTCGTCGGCGCGGAAACTCGCGAGGTCTTGAGAATCGCGAAGTCTCGTGTCGAATGCCGGCCGTAGACCGGCCAAGGGATTCTCCCTTGTTGCTGCGGTCGACCTCTGGAAACCGCCGGGCATCGCGTTTCAAATCTGTGCGCGGTTCGATTTCATCGGGCAGTCGCTTGAATTCTTCGCGGCCTCCGATCGACAGACTAGCCTCTCGCAAGATTTTTCGTGCCTCGCCAGGGAACTCGCCGAAATCGAGGCCAAGCGCCGGCGGTCGCGCCGGGACCAACACGGCGGGCGGCGCCGGCGCGCGCAAAGGCAAAGGCGCGAAAGACGCACCGGACGCGGCTTCCTGGCCGGCATCCGCGCTCATCGAGACGGCGAGCGCCATGCCAAGACACCATGGCGCAATGGTGCCGGCCGCCCAACCGGTCCGCGAATAACCCATGCGCTTCTCACGCTCATCGGAGGGACTTGGCGCCATCGGCCGCACTGGACATTCAAACCGGCCAAG
>QHBR01000230.1 GCA_003244015.1 Hyphomicrobiales bacterium
AAGTCACCGGACAGACTCTTAGAAGGTCCGCCGCATACAAGGTTGCGGCGCGTCGACACGCGCCCTATAGCGAGCTCCCCTCTGATCGTTTCGACCGCCGCTGACTGAGAAATTACCTCACGAAGGAGCAACGAATAGAGATAAAGAAAGGCTTGACGGAAACAATCCCATACAAGGTGTTGTAGACTGCTGCATGCACTGAGAGAAATCTTTGCGCGGATCCCGCGCTCTTGAATCCTTGCATCTTCCTCTCCCTTCGTCGGGTCGGCTGATGCGAATTCTCTGCTCGATTGTTGCGCCATCGGCCACGCTCATGGCGTTTTGCGATTCCAAGATCACTGGCTGCGGCAGCATAAGATCTTAGATCATCCGTGACGAGTTTGTCTGGGACAAAGCCGTATTTCTTCAAAAGCTTGCGCATGAGTTTCAGCGCCGCGCGCTTGTTCCTCCTGCTCTGGACCAGCACATCGAGCACTTCGCCCTCGGCGTCGACGGCGCGCCAAAGATAGACCATGCGGCCATCGATTTTCAAATAGACTTCGTCGAGATGCCAAGTCGTATAGGGCTTGGGTCGGCGTTTGCGAAGGTCCGCTGCGATCATCGGCCCAAAATGGTTCACCCAGCGCCGAATGGTCTCGTAGGAGACCATGATGCCACGCTCGGCCAATAAATCCTCGACATCACGAAAGCTCAGTGTGAACCGGAGATAGAGCCAAATCGCCTGCTGGATAATGTCGGGAGGGATGCGGTAACCGGCGTAGCTGATTTTCGTCGTCGTGGAGAATAAGCGCCAGAGGTCGAGCTCAGCAAGGGCCGAACGTGACATTGCCATCGGGACTATTCCGGCGAGACTTCTTTTATAACTATTAGTTCAAGGCTTGCGTCACAATCCTGGAAGGGCTCGAGATGCTCACCGTAACAAAGTAGCGTCCGCTTCTCAGGCGGCGCTCGCCGTTCGCAAGGCAAAAGCCACTTCAACGAACGTGCATCTTGTCAAAACCACCAAGGCTGCGTAGGTTCTCAACCAGCGACGTCAGCTTCGCGCTTTTCAACATCAAGCGGCGGGACATCCCCGATCAGCTGAGCAGCCGGAATTGCGCCGCTCTATTTTATCCTCGATTGCGTCCAGAGTACCGATCAATGTAAAACGTGGCGATCGGATCCGCTCGCCCATTGAGCGAGGCTCTGAGCAGTGGTTCTGGCGGGCGAACACCGGATTGTCAGATGAAACGTTTCGGTCATCGTCTTGCTTGCAGGCGCTGTGCTTGGAACATGCATCCCGTCCCATGCCGATCCCGAGCCACAATGCGTGTTGTCCTATCATGGTCATCCCGATCGCAGCGGCAATTTCGTCGTCCCGGCGCTGACCTGGGAGCGAGCCCGTTCGCTTCGCTTAGATGAGGGTTTCCGTCCGCATGTCTCAGGACACGTCTATGCGCAACCGCTCTACTGGCGTGCACCCGGATCGAGCTCGGCGATACTGCTGCTTGCGACCGAAGACAATATCGTTCAAGCGATCGATGCGGGTAGCGGCAATGAAGTGTGGAAGCGATCGCTCGGCACGCCAGTGGCACGGTCGTCGCTGCCGTGCGGCAATATCGACCCGCTCGGAGTGACAGGCACGCCAGTCATCGATAAGTCAACCGAGGCCATCTATCTCGATGCAGTGGTCGATGGCCCGTCCGGCCCCCGCCACCTCGTTTTCGCGCTGTCGCTGAAGGACGGCTCGCCCATGCCGGGCTGGCCGGTCGACGTCGCGAATGCGCTCGAAAAGGAACATCAAAATTTCGTGTCGCGCGATCAAAACCAGCGCGGGGCCCTGGCAATACTCGACGGCATGCTTTACGTGCCTTTCGGCGGTCATTTCGGCGATTGCGGCCATTATCACGGCTTCATCGTGGGCATTTCTCTTTCCGATCCGCGGACAGTCAGGAGCTGGTCCACACGGGGGCGCGGTGGCGGCATCTGGGCGCCCGGTGGAATCAGCACCGATGGAAAGTCGTTATTCGTAGCAACCGGCAACACATTCGGCGCTGCGACCTGGAGTGACGGCGAGGCGGTCTTGCGCCTCGGTCCAGATCTGCATCGATCCGATGATAAACGGGATTTCTTTGCTCCGACGGACTGGCAGGCTCTCGACGCCGGCGACGCCGACCTCGGCGGGACCAATCCGCTACCTTTGGACATCTCCACTGAGAGCGGCACTGAGGAACTGATCCTTGCGCTCGGCAAGGATGGAAAGGCCTATCTTCTCGATCGTGATAATCTCGGCGGGATCGGCGGTAGCCTCGCCGTCGAGACCGTGGCCGCGCGTTCAATCATCACCGCTCCGGCCGCCTATCCTGTGGCCTACGGCGTTTTCATCGCCTTTCAGGGACCAGGTTCGGACTGTCCGACGCCAGGGCGCGACACCGGGCTCACCGTCCTGAAAATCCGCTCCGGCTCTCCACCGATGATGACCACGGCCTGGTGTGCCCCCATGCGTGGAGCGTGTTCCCCGATCGTGACCACCACGGATGGTCACTCGAATCCCATCGTGTGGATCGTCGGTGCCGAAGGCGATAATCGGCTGCACGGCTTCAGAGGGGACACCGGGGAGCCCCTCTTCAGCGGGCCTTCTCAGGCAATGGCCGGCCTGCGTCACTTCCAAACTCTGATTGCGACCAAGGAGCGGCTCTATGTCGGCGCCGATGGAGGGCTCTATGCTTTCTCTTTTTGACGCACGAAGCGGCGGCCCGATCCGGACATGCAAGACAACGCCGTTCGTCATCGCACGCTGCGAACGGCCCGTGGTTGGCCGAAGCTCATGGTGCGCCCGAGGACTAGAGCATGATCCCAAAAGTTGCAGACTTTTTGGATAAGATCATGCGTCAAAACAAAGAGATAGAGAGCATGAGCAATTCATCTTTGCTATTTGGGCGGGAATATTCCGTTTCGCGGCGCCGCGGGAGGCTCCCGTATTTGGCAAGCATCCGCGCCGCGCGCTCGGCTGCCAGAGGGTCGGAAAAACGCTGGCCCTCTATGGCGTTGAAGCGGGGTGCCGCGGAAAAGAAATTGAAACTGTTATTGTGGGAGTCGCGGGCGACGATTCCGGCGGTGCGGCCGGAAACTTCGATGACATAGGCGTCGGGCATGAAGGTTTCCTTCTGCTGGCCTTAGTGAGCTCTATATATTCCCGCTTGCTCCTGCCAGTCCGTCGGGCACCTCCGGCTAACAGTGCCCAATGCTAACTCGGGACTGAAACGCTCAGCAGACGCAAACGCGTCATAGGTTTGTCGTGTTGAATCCCGACCGCTGAACTTGTCCCCAGTCCCGATGAATCCACCCGCTATCGACGCCGGTGCCGAGGGTCGGCGTGAGAAGCCGCATGAGAGACCAGCTGATCGTTTTGTCGACGACGTCATGGTCGTCGGGTCCAGGATGTTGCAAGGTGGAGAAGGGCGAAAATGCGAGTTCGTCGGAAACCGCCGGATCATCCAAGGAGAACGAGCCTGGAAAGAGGTGGTTGCCGACGATGCCGTTTGGATGCGCGGGGCCGGTCAAGCCGATCGTCACGATGAGGGCCGAAGCGAGCGCCAGCGGGTTTTTCGTTTCCATGCGACCCCGGCCCGCTCGATTGAGAAGAAATGCCAGCCTTCGGGGCGCCCTTCGTTCGTCCGCCGCGAAAGTGGGAGCCGGCAGATTGGCGATCACGGCGGCACCGGCGGCGAATATCCGCCCGACGCGCTTCCGAGAGGCAGGCGCGTGTCGCCGCACAAAAACCGTCTTGATTCAAAGCATCTCCCCGTATTTCGCACCAAGAAACGCGCTCGCGCAAGCATGAAGACATGAGGACGGGTTTTGTCAATGGAATGGAGCAACGCGCTTAAAACGCAATCTGCAGTTTGAAGCCAACGTCTGACGGCCCGCCGGGCTTGTGGGCTCCGCGACGGCGTCGCGCCCGATACCCGAAGGGCACTCTGCGCTCGAATGCCGATATTGCGTAGCAAAAACACTTGTTTAAGAAACAGGCGCGGCTGTGGAAGTAACAAATAGGTAACGGCCACCATGCGGGCCTAGAAAATCAAAGTCTGCCGAGCCGATTTTGAAATTGGCCGAACGCCCCAGGCGTTGGCTGGTGCGGCCACAATGGTATCGGGCGCCCCGATAGCATTGCCCCGCGCCTCAATTCCATCCGCGCGGCGGCGCGGCATATGGCGCGTTGACGATCGTTTTCCACGGCCGCCCACTCGGTTGAAGCACCCCGCCGGCCAGCATCCCGCCGGACGAGGTGCCATTCGACGGGCCCGAGGCCGCAATCGTGTACGCATTGCCGGTCACGCCGCCCGCAATCGAATTAATGAAAAGATGGGTGGCGTCGACGCTGTACTCCATCTTGACGAGCTGCGCGTCGTTCGACGCGTTGAGCGCGGCGAGGAGATTGGTCAGCGTCGCGGCGAGCGTCGCCCCGATCAAAACGTTGAGGCCGCCAGCGCCGGAGGCGGCGACGTTGAGCATCATGGCGGAGGCAAAGGAAGGCGACGCCGTCACCAACAAGACCTTTGACGCAGCCGCGTCTTGTCATTGACGATCTACCGCGCATCCTCGCCTGCTTCGGTGTAAATGCGCATGATCTCTTTCTCCGTCGAGGCAAACAATTCAGACAGAGCCTTTGCCTCGGCGTCATTCACCACGCAGCGGATAAGATCTCCCATTGCGTGCAGCACAATGAGCGGGACAAACATAAACTGGATTGATGTGAGTATCGCAGGGCTTGGCGCTCGGCCTGAACGCGAAACCCTCGGCGTCGTCACGCTTTTCGAGGTAATGAAACAACAACGCGGGCCAAGTGCCGTGGATATGGTGAGAACCGATTTTTTGAGCGACTATGTAGAGCAAGCGGTCAAAGCCTAGACCGTCTATCATCGCCGCAAGGTCGCGCGGCTTCTTCGCTGACCAAATCCCGTCCGGGGTCAAACCCGAAGAGTTAGCAATGGACGTGAGCATCCGGGTCTGAATGGGCAGGATCGTGCCGTCGCTCGCTGCGATGTCGGCCTCAATTCGGGCTCTAAACTCAAGCTCGGTCTTGAGACCATCCGCTAGATACCGCGTAAACTAGCGGCGCTCGAAGATGCGCACGGTGAGGCCGGCGGGGTGCGTTCCCGGATGATCGAACGCTCTATCTCAAAATATATCATGCGCGGCGGGCGTTCCAGTTGCGGCGGGCACGCGGATGATATACTACTGATCAAATTTCATAAATTACTAAACGGGGTCTGCCGTTTGTTATAGCGATGTTAAAAGCAACGTTATGGATAGCCATAGTCAAAGGAACTTAAAATAAACGTGATCGTTTGTAACGTCTGCGTATATCTCGTCTAAATATATGGAATACAGGTAAGTTGTGAATAAAACTATTGTGAGAAAAATGCGATCCGCTTATCTGAACAAGGTTGCAACGGCGGTTCCTGCTTTCGATGTTCACAAGCAGTTTGTCGATTATGCGCCCTCCATGTTGCCGGATATGCAGGAGCGCGCATTGTTCGAACGCATGGCGCGACGAGCCCAGATCGAACACCGCTATTCTGTCCTGCAACCCGATGCCGACGCGAATCGTCTCGACACAGCAAATTTTTATGTGCGGAATGCCTTTCCCGGCACAGGCGCGCGTATGGATTTTTATCAGCGCCATGCGTTCGCGTTGGCGAAACAGGCGCTCGACCAAATCGATCTGGCGGGCGTTACCCATCTGATCGTTACAAGTTGTACAGGCTTTTACGCGCCGGGCCTCGATTTCGAAATCGTTCATTATTACGGGCTTGCGCCGTCCATCGAGCGGACCGTTATCGGCTTCATGGGATGTTTTGCGGCCTTCAATGCCATGAAGCTGGCCCGGCATATCGTGCGGTCGGATGGATCGGCGCGTGTGGCCATTCTCAATCTTGAACTCTGCACCCTGCATCTGCAGCAGAACGGAACGCTGGAGAATGTCCTGTCCTTCCTGGTTTTCGCCGACGGCTGTTCTGCCAGCATCGTGTCAGCGGAACCGAAGGGGATAGAGCTTGAAAGTTTCCGGACGACTCTGCTGCCGGATAGCGGCGATCAGATCACTTGGCAGATCGGCGCCTCAGGCTTTGACATGAACCTGTCCGGGCGGGTTGCGGGAACGATTGCCGCGGGGTTGCCGCCGCAACTCAATAGCATTCTGGAGGGTGCGCGGCGCGAGGATGTAAATCTGTGGGCGGTTCATCCAGGAGGACGCACGATTCTTGACGCGGTTAGAGAAGGTGCGGGCCTTGCGGAAAGCCAGCTGATGGCATCGCGGGATATTCTGCGCCGGTTCGGCAACATGTCATCGGCGACGATCATGTTCGTGCTGGAAGAAATTATGAATCCGGGGCACGGCGGAGCGGGCTGCGCGATGGCGTTCGGTCCCGGCCTGACCATTGAAAGTATGCGTTTTTCGGCGCAGGGTAGCTGTGCGCATGCCTGATTTCAGCCACCGTAGCGGCCAGTCCGAATTGATGGATGAAGGCGGCCTGTCTTTTGAAGAGTTCCATCACTGCTTACGCAGCCTTGAAGTGATCAATATCCTGACGCTCGCCTACCGGCCAACCCTGCGTTGGCTAAAGGGCATGATGGTGGGTGCGCCGCTGTCAATCCTCGATGCCGGGAGCGGTGGCGGGGATATGCTGCGCCGGGTCGAACGGCTAGCAAAGCATGCCAGATGCAGCACCAGTCTTACAGGCGTCGATTTGAATCCGTGGTCGAAGCAATCGGCGACCTTGTCCTCGCCTAGCTCCGCGATCCGCTATGAAACGGCAGATATTTTCGATTTCGAGGCAAAGACCTCGGTCGATATCGTTATATGTTCTTTATTTACCCACCATTTGAGCGACGGCCAGATCGTCGATTTTTTGCGCTGGATGGACGGGCGTGCAAATAAAGGCTGGTTCATCAACGATCTGCAACGGCATAAGCTGCCCTATTATTTCATCAAGGCGGCGACAGCCCTCTTCAGCCACAACCGGCTGATCCGGCACGATGCGGCAGTGTCCGTCTCGCGGTCCTTTACCGTCGCCGACTGGCGCAATTTGCTGGACCGGGCGGATTTGCGTGCCCGGGCACGGGTGCAGTGGGTTTTTCCATTCCGGATCTGCGTGTCATGCAGAAAGGTTTAGAAGCATGCGATATTGCTATCATCGGCGGTGGCCCGGCAGGGTGCGCCGCCGCTATCCAGCTAGCACGCGTCGGGCGAAAGGTCATCCTGCTGGAAAAGGAAAGTAAGGCGCATGAAAAAGTGTGCGGCGGGTTCCTGAGCTGGGAGGCTGCGCATTATTTGCAATTGCTTGGCCTCGATCTTGCGGAGCTCGGCGCGGAAAGGATCAGGCATGTCCGGCTGATCGACCGGCAGAACGTGATCGAATCGCCGCTGCCGTTCGCGGCCTGGAGTCTGAGCCGGCGGCGGCTCGACGAAGCGCTGCTACAAGCGGCGGCGAACGCGCGAGCGGAAATCCGCTACGGCGATAAAGTAACCGCGTTTTCGCCATCCGGGACCAGTTGGGATTTGTCGATGCAAAATCAAAATAGCATGCGCGCAAAAGCGGTGCTTCTGGCCAGCGGCAAACACGATGTGCGTGGCTGGCCCCGTAAAAACGGATTCCCTCGTCACTGTCCAGTGCAGGACATGATTGGCTTCAAGATGCATTTCCGCCTGACGCCGCAACAGCACAAAGACTTACACGATCACGTTGAAGTCTGCCTTTTTAATGGCGGTTATGCCGGACTGGAATTGGTGGAGGATGAAATTGCCAATCTCTGTTTTGTCGTTCGGCGGAAAATTTATGCATCCTGTGGCGGAAACTGGCCCGACCTGCTGACATGGCTCGTTGAAAGCGCACCGCATTTACAAACGCGGCTGGCGCAGGCGGAACCGTTATGGCTACGCCCTCTCGCCATTTACGGTATGCCTTATGGCTATCTTAACACACAGGCGAAAATACCGTGCGGCCTATATCGTCTGGGCGACCAGATGGCGGTTATCCCCTCTTTTGCGGGTGACGGCATTTCAATCGCCCTACATTCGGCCATGCTGGCAGTGGAAAAGATTTTGAAAGGATCAGGTTGCGATGCGTATCACGCGCAAGCGCGGCTTGATTTTAAGCGGCCAGTCGGCAATGCAAGCCTGATAGCTTGTCTGACGTCTTTTCGGGTCGGGCGGAACATTGCTTTTCAGCTCTTTCAACGATTACCTATGCTTATAACAGCGGGCATACAAAGGGTGCGGCTGCCTCAGGTTTTGATCCGGGGCACAGACACAGAAGCCGGTTGAAAAAGTAACCTGAAAGCACCGCTTCTGGAAGATTTTCTCAAGCTGCCGCATCAGGAAGTAACCCTTCTCAAAGGCAAGGTGGGCGATGTCACAATCCCCTTGGCGGATTTCTCGCATTTGCCCACGCACGCCAAGTTCATTGTCTTCATGCCGCAATGGGATTTTTTGGATTTTATCGCTAGCCGGGCCAAGCGCTATTCGTGCTTCCGGCTTTTCATGAGCACGGAGGCCGATGGCCTTTGCCTGGCAATGTCATGTCTGGACGGCGCCCGCTTATCAAGGGTTATTTGGTAGTGTCTCAGTTTGAAATTTCATCGGCCGTCTTTTTATAATGGCCGCGCTTCTTGGCCGGGGCGTCAGCATCCATTGCCTCAACGATATCTGTCCAATCAATAACCGTCGCGCTCAGGCCAGCGGCCATTGCTGGCGTGACGCGCAAAGTCTTGTGGATGCGAATCCAATTGTACCAAACGGCATATATCGCAACCATGTGAGCGTGGTTCTCGAATTTCTTTGAGAACGCATTTGTCAGCCGCGTAAAGCGGCGATTGTGCATCCTCATTGTGAGGTTCGCCCGCTCGGCATACGACGTGCTGACGTGCTTCATGTCAGGGTCGCCTTCGATATTCTCTTTCCGGCAGCCAATGCACTCCGCAGGGCTATAGCGGCCCTTCGTGCTATCAGATGATGCGCCGTAAATCTTATTGAGCATCGCGTAATCAATATCGGCTCCGAAAGCGCCTTCAATGTCCGCCATCAGTACCCGTGAGACAGATTGGGCGGTTGTCTGAAGGGAGGATTTCTGGTTCATCGTAGCCATGAGGAGCGAAGATGAGACAGAAATCCGGGCCGGTGAAGGAACCGGCGGAAAAGGTCGTGAAGGAAATTCGGCGTGCGACCCGCCGGCAATTCTCGGCCGAAGAAAAGATCCGCATCGTGCTTGAGGCCTGCGCGGCGAGGAGAGCATCGCCGAACTGTGCCGGCGCCAGGGAATCGTCCAGAACCTGTATTACCGCTGGTCGAAGGATTTCCTCGAGGCCGGGAAGAAGCGGCTCGCCGGCGACACGGCGCGCGCGGCGACCTCGGACGAGGTGAAGGATCTGCGCCGTGAGGCGAGCGCCTTGAAGGAGGTTGTGGCCGAACTGACGCTGGAAAACCGTCTGCTCAAAAAAAACATGATCGCGGATGGGCGCAGCAATCGCGGTAAGCGATTGCGGAGGGAGGACGAGGCATGAGATACCCCGCGTCCGAGAAAGCCGAGGTCATCCGGCTGGTCGAGCAATCGCCCCTGCCGGTCAAGCGCACGCTGGAGAAGCTCGGCATCCCGAGGGCCACGTTTTACCGCTGGTGCGATCTCCATCAAGGCGGCGGGCCGGAGGCTCTGGAGGATCGCTCGCCTCGTCCCGATCGCGTCTGGAACCGCATTCCCGACGACATCCGCGACCGGGTCATCCGGCTGGCCCTGGATGAATCTGCCTTGTCGCCGCGCGAACTGGCGGTGTGCTTCACCGACAGGGAAACGTATTTTGTCTCAGAGGCTTCGGTCTATTCGGCTCCTGAAGGCTCACGATCTCATCGTCAGCCCGGCTTTCATCGTCATGAAGGCTGCCGACGAGTTCAAAGACAAGACCACGGCGCCTAACCAGCTCTGGCAGACCGACTTCGCTTACCTCAAGGTCACCAGCTGGGGCTGGTTCTACCTCTCGACGGTCCTCGACGACTTCTCGCGGTACATCATCGCCTGGAAGCTCTGCGCGACGATGAAGGCGGACGACCTCACCGCCACGCTCGACCTGGCGCTTGCGGCATCCGGGCTCGATCGGGCGACGGTCATCCACCGGCCGAGACTGCTGACGGACAACGGAGCGTCTTACATTGCGACCGATCTGGCAAAATGGCTCGACGGACAGGGCATGGAACATGTTCGGGGCGCACCGTATCACCCGCAGACCCAAGGGAAGATCGAGCGCTGGCATCAGACGCTCAAGAACCGCATCCTGTTGGAAAACTACTATCTGCCCGGCGACCTGGAACGCGAGATCAAGGCCTTCATCGCGGACTACAACCACCGGCGCTATCACGAGAGCATCGCCAATCTCACTCCGGCCGACGTCTACTTCGGGCGCGGCCAGACCATCCTCCTCGAACGCGAAAGGATCAAACGACAGACGATCGCAAATCGGCGCTTGCAGCACCACGCGCAGGCCGCTTAACATCAACCATAGATGGGCCAGCGCCTCCCTTCGTCGGCGATGCCAATTGTCTCAAAAACTCTGACGACGGACAGGAACGCGGGCTTTTGCAACCGATCCGCCGACGGTCGCATCCTTGACGGGCGCAACCGCTATGCGGCGTGCGAGAAGGCTGGCGGCGGACAGTGGTCATACACTCATCCTCTGCGAGGCTCAATTTCGAGGCCGAACCTTTTCGAAGTCTGATTCGAAGAGGGATGGCCGGGGATGTTCGCGGTGGAGATTTACGAAGCGGTTCGACGGTTTGTCTTTGTCGAAGGGAAGAGCCGGCGCGAGGCGGCGCGGGTTTTTGGATGGAGCCAAGATACGATTTCCAAGATGTGCCGTTATTCGGCGCCGCCCGGTTATGTAGAGTCGACGGTCAAGGCTAGGCTGCTCTCGTCGCGGTCGCCGCGGGTCCCGCCGGCTTGTCAAAGACTATAACCTTCGAAACAAAAGCCCTCGCGTTGCGGATATAGGTCAACCCGCGGTCTTGGCAAAGCGCGGCGAAGTCCTCCTTGATGTAACTTAGATAATAGGGCTCGTGAAAACTCTGCGGGAAGAGTTCGAGCAGGCGGTCATAGTCCGGCTCGTCGCCGTGCTGAAGCGAGTCCACGAGGACAAGGCGTCCACCGGGTTTCAGCACGCGCGCGAATTCACTGATAACGATGCGGCGCACCTTGGGCGGCAGTTCATGGAACATGAAGATACTCGTCACCGCGTCCTGGCTCTCGTCCGGCAGCGGAATCGATTCCGCATTGCCCACCATAAGGTCGGTTCGCGACCAACGCTGTAAATGACGCTTGGCCTCCTTCACATAGGCCTCGGAAAGATCGAGGCCGAGTGCGGGCAACCGGGGCCAGGTCTG
>QHBR01000419.1 GCA_003244015.1 Hyphomicrobiales bacterium
GCGAACTCCATCAGGGCCAGCGGCCATAGGCGCCGCACCAAAGGGCCGGACATATGACCGCACCCGACCAAGTCGCCAAAGCCGCCTCAAAAGCCCTTGCAGGCGAGGGCCGTCCACATATGAACTATCTACTGGAGGGCGCTCGGATACCCCGCCTCGCAGCTTAGATCTGGTCCCCAGACGGTCACAAAATCATAGGACTTCTCGTTCTTGCACCGGATCATGGCGCCATCTTCGAAGGTGAGACGAAAGGAGTCCTCGTCCATGACGAATCCTGTCATGCTCCGCCCGAGGAGCCGCCAGATCATGCGGTTCCGCCGCAAAGCCAGTTGCGACAGCCTTGCAAATCCCGAGGCAAAGACATAATAACGTGTAATTCTACGTGAAATTACGTATATTACAGGGAATTACGTGAAAAATCCCGTCTCCCCTCATTTGCGCCGGCTCGAATCGGAGGCGATGTTCATCATGCGCGAAATGGCGGCGGAGTTCCAGCGCCCGGCGATGCTCTATTCCATCGGCAAGGATTCGAGCGCGATGCTGCATCTTGCCCAAAAAGCCTTCTTTCCGTCGAAACCGCCGTTTCCGCTGCTTCATGTCGATACCACTTGGAAATTTCGCGAAATGATCGCGTTTCGCGACCAGGCGGCGAAAAACGCCGGGATGGAACTGCTCGTCCACATCAACAAGGATGGCCTGAAGCGCGGCATTTCGCCGGTCGCCTCGGGGTCTTCCTTGCATACGCGGGTGATGAAGACCGAAGGGCTGCGCCAGGCCCTCGATCTTTGGCATTTCGACGCGGCGTTTGGGGGCGCCAGGCGCGACGAGGAAAAAAGCCGGGCCAAGGAAAGGATTTTTTCGCACCGCTCCGCCGCCCATGCCTGGGATCCGCGCAACCAACGGCCGGAACTCTGGCAGCTCTACAACACCAGGATCAAACAAGGCGAATCGATGCGGGTGTTTCCTCTGTCCAACTGGACCGAGCTCGATGTCTGGGACTATATCCTGGCCGAGGACATTCCCGTCGTGCCGCTCTATCTGGCCAAGGAGCGTCCCGTCGTCGAGCGCGACGGCGCGCTGATCATGGTCGATGACGAACGGCTTCCGTTGCGGCCTGGCGAAGTTCCGCGCACGGAGCGGATTCGTTTTCGCACGCTCGGCTGCTACCCTCTGACCGGGGCGATCCGCTCGCAAGCCGCGACGCTGCCCGCAATGATCGCCGAAATGCGCGCCTCAAGAACATCGGAGCGGGAGGGCCGCCTCATCGATCATGACGAATCCGGCTCGATGGAAAAGAAAAAGCGTGAGGGCTATTTCTGATGTTCGACGCGGTGCAAATAAACCCGCATTCCCGTCTCATGACGCAGGCGCGTCCGACGCTGAGATTGCTCACTTGCGGCTCGGTCGATGACGGCAAATCGACGCTGATCGGCCGCCTGCTCTACGAGCAGAGCCTCATTCTCGACGATCAGCTCGCGGCACTCGAGCGCGACTCCCGGAAACACGGTACCGATGGCGCCAATATCGACTTCGCGCTGCTCGTGGACGGGCTCGAGGCCGAGCGCGAACAGGGGATCACGATCGATGTCGCCTATCGCTATGTTTCGACCGCGAAACGTTCCTTCATCATCGCCGACACGCCCGGCCATGAGCAATATACCCGCAACATGGCAACCGGCGCGTCTGGCGCCGATCTCGCGGTTCTGCTCGTCGACGCGCGCAAGGGCCTCTTGACCCAGACCTGCCGGCATGCAGCGATCGTGTCGCTGACCGGCATTAGGCAGGTGGTGCTTGCCGTCAACAAGATCGATTTGACCGGCTTCGACGAGGCAGGCTTCGCCAAGATCGCGGCCGATTTCAGACGGTTCGCCGACGCGCTCGATTTCAAGACGATCGCGCCCATTCCGATTTCGGCGCGCCATGGCGACAATATTTCAAGCAAGAGCGCCAATACGCCTTGGTATCGCGGCCCGGCGCTGCTCGATTATCTTGAAACCATCGATGTCGTGGAAGACGGGGCCACCCGGCCGCTTCGCTTCGCCGTCCAATGGGTCAATCGCCCGCATCTCGATTTTCGCGGTTTTTCCGGGACCGTCGCGAGCGGAACGCTACGTCCCGGCGACGAAATCGCCGTCGCGGGTTCCGGCCGCCTCTCGCGGGTCGCGCGCATCGTCACCAAGGATGGCGACCTTCGAGGCGCAACGGCCGGCGACGCCGTCACCCTCACTCTCGCCGACGAGCTCGATATCGCGCGCGGCGATATTTTGTGCGATCCGAAAAACCGGCCGGAGGTCTCCGACCAGTTCGCCGCGCATCTCATTTGGATGAGCGATGGAAAGCTCTTGCCTGGCCGCTCCTATCTCATGAAAGCGGGCACCAGGACCGTTCCCGTCTCGGTGACCGAGCTCAAGTATCGTGTCGATGTCAATACGCTCGGCGAACTCGCGGCGAAAACCTTGAGTCTCAACGAAGTCGGCTTTTGCAATCTCGCCACCACCACGCCGATCGCCTTCGACCCATATAAGGAAAATCACACGACGGGTGCTTTTATTCTGATCGATCGGGTCACCAACGCCACGGCGGCGGCGGGGTTGATCGCTTTCGGGCTTCGCCGTGCGACCAACATTCATCTCCAGGGCCTCGCCGTCGCCAAGCAAGATCGCGCCCGGATCAAGCATCACCAACCCGCCGTTTTGTGGTTCACCGGCCTCTCCGGCTCGGGCAAATCGACCATCGCCAATCTCGTCGAATCAGGGCTTTACGCGCACGGCGTCCACACGATCATGCTCGATGGCGACAACGTGCGGCATGGGCTCAACAAGGATTTGGGTTTCTCCGAGGCCGACAGGGTCGAAAACATCCGGCGCATTGGCGAAGTGGCAAAGCTCATGACTCAAGCCGGGCTCATCGTGCTTTGCTCCTTTATTTCACCGTTCCGGGCCGAGCGGCGGATGGTGCGCGAATTGCTCGACGGACATGAATTCATCGAGATTTTCGTCGCTACGCCACTGGAGGATTGCATCGCGCGCGATCCGAAGGGCCTCTACAAAAAGGCGATGGCCGGAGAGATCAAGAATTTTACTGGCATCGATCAGAATTATGAGCCCCCGGAAGCGCCCGAGCTTATCGTCGGGCTAGACAATCAGACCGCCGGGCAGGCGGCGGCGCAAATCGTCGCGCTGCTCGCCACGCGGGGCCTCATCGACCACATCGACGATCTCGCCGCCGACTGGTCGATTTGAGGTTTCCTCACCTGGTTGCGCCCGCGGCGCTCGCGTCTCGTCCTGAAGGTGCCTGCTATGTTGCCGATTCAAGGGGTATCCGAGACCGCACGGGCGGCGGCTTCGGCGTCTTCGAGTTCTTCATTCCGGCGTCCGTAGCCATGCTTTTCGATCAACCGCCGCGCTGCCGCGAGGTCGACTTGCGGGGACGGGTAGTCCGACCGCCGGTGCTTGCTCAATCCAAACAGCCGCGCCCGATGCAAATCCTTTAATAAAGCCATCCAGCCAACCATTCGATATCGTCCTTCGCAGTTGACAGCTTCTTGTACAAATTCTCGTAAGCTTCAATCGTCTTTGTAATGTCTTCCGTTGTTTTCCCGGACTTGGTGAATTTTTCGCGTGCGTTGGCAAGCCAACTCCACACAGGTATCACTTGCGCCGCCGCACTCATATGGGGCTCCACGAGATCAGCTTTTTGTTGTTCCTTCGTCCCGACCGGAGAGAGATTTTGCGCGTCGTCGATTGCCGCTTTGGTCTCGAGCAAATCTTTGGACAGCTTCGATGCCACCACCGACCGATCAGCAGCTGTTTTCTCCAAAAATTCTTCGAGACCATGCTGTTGTTTAGCGCTTGGCGGCTCGAACCGGTTGCGCGCGTCCTGCTCGCGAAATATCTTGAGTTGAGGATATATATCCGTGATTCTTTCGTAGTAGCCTATCAAGTCTGCCTTATAGTAAGAGATCATATCGCGGTCCGGAAGTAAGCCTTCATGTTCGTCGAGGACCAAAGCGCGGAGGACGCCGCGCATGGCGCGATTAATGTTTAAGATCGCGCAATGGTCGAAATTTTCCGGTGCCGCGTCCTGAAGGTGCCGCGCTTGGCGCTGGAGCCTTTCGCTAAACCGAAAATTACCCTGGGAATGATTGCACACATGAGGGCAAAAATACCCCTTCCGCGCGGCC
>QHBR01000025.1 GCA_003244015.1 Hyphomicrobiales bacterium
CGAGCGAGCGGCTGGCACAAGTGATCGATGCTGTGCCTGCCATGATCAGTGCAACGGATCTGCAGGGTCGGTTCCTCTTTATGAATGCGTATCAAGCGAAACTGATGGGTATCGACCCGTCGAGCGTTGCCAGCAGCGATGCGGCGAAAATCCTTGGTGCAGAAAACGGCGCGCGCAGCAAGGCGTTTGATCAGCTTGTTTGGCGAGACGACAGGTCCATCGATAGTTTCGAAGAAGAGGTGACTGATCACGCGGGCGAGCGGCGAGTGTTTCTGACGACGAAGTCTCCGCTCAAATGCGCCTCCAACCGCACAATCGGCGTCGTCAGAGTTCACTCGATATCACCAGCCGTAAGGCAGCTGAACGTCATCTCCAATATATGGCTCATCATGATTTTGTGACTAGTTTGCCGAATCGCATCTTCCTTTCCGAACGTATGCGGCAGGAGATTGCACGTGCACGCCGGGGCGACCGCCGTTTCGCGCTTCATATGATCGACTTGGACGGCTTCAAGGGCGTCAATGACGTGATGGGTCACTCGATCGGAGACCATCTCCTCGCCGCGGTCGCTGCACGGCTCCTGACCATAAAGCGATACGGATACGTTGTCGCCCGTCTTGGCGGCGATGAGTTCGCTGTCTTGCAAACGAACCTCTCGGATAACGAGGCCGCGGCTGGCCTTGCCATTGAGATTTGTGCACTCCTTCGCGCGCCAGTTGTTCTCGATGGTAAACGCGCCACCGTCACCGCCAGCGTCGGCACTGCAATCCATCCTGCCGATGGAGCCAATAACGAAGATCTGCTCCGGCACGCCGATTGCGCCATGTACAAGGCAAAGGGCGACGGTGGCGACCGCCATCAATTCTATGCCGCCGACATGAACCTGCGGGCACAGCAAGCGGCAGCGCTTGATGCTGCATTGCGCCTAGCGATCGAACGCGACGAATTCGTGTTGCATTACCAGCCGCAGATTCGATTGGATTCCGGCGAAACCATCGGCATGGAAGCCCTCGTCCGCGGACGGAAACCGGATGGCTCTCTTGTTTCACCGCCTGGATTCCTGCCCAGGGCAGAGGAAAACGGATTGATTCTCGCGATCAGCGAGTTGGTCCTGCGTAATGCTTGCCAGCAGGCCGCAGCGTGGCGGCGCGCCGGACTTCCGGTCCTGCGCATGAGTGTGAATCTTTCGCCTAACCAATTCCGCGGACAAACTTTGCCATTGCGCGTAGCGCAAATTCTCAATGAGACAAAACTCGATCCACGTCTTCTCGAACTTGAGTTGACAGAGAACGTCCTAATGCATGACATCGATCAGGTCATCGTTCAATTGCAGCAACTCAGCGATCTCGGCGTCACCATTTCAATTGACGATTTCGGCACAGGATTTTCTTCCCTCAGTTATGTGAAGCGACTGCCGGTGGATCGCTTAAAGATCGATCAGTCGTTCATCCGCGACGTCGTCTCTGATACAAGTGATAGAGCCATCGTTGCGGCGATCGTCACTCTCGCCCACAGCCTGCGCATGGAGGTGGTGGCAGAAGGGGTTGAGACTATCGAGCAACTTGAATACGTGCGCGGCGCGGGATGCGACGCGGTACAAGGCTATTATTGCGGCAGACCGATGGCGGCCGCGCAGTTCGAGGATTTCATCGCCAGGGACCGGCATGTTGCCGCCACCGCAATCGGCTGAGGCAAAAATGTCGTCGTGGCTGCGGCAACCGAGGGTTTCGACAGATTGTGTGCGAGACGCCCTCGAATGGGCACGACATCGCCTGCGCGGCCGTCCGGATAGCGAGCATGAAATGACCCCGAACCGAATGGTGTTCACCGGGTCGGTGATTCTGTATCTGTTGATCGCGACATGGACTGGCAATGCGGCGGCTGCCGCGATACTTCAAGCCACCTACGAGGCTTTCATCATTTACTTCATCACGTCATTAATGGTTTTTGCCCACATTCTTTGGAAGCCGCAGGTATCGGCGCGCCGCCGCCTATGCGCCATGGCGAGCGACTTTGGACGGTGTTCGGCTACGGATTTCGATTCGGAGTTCCCTATCTATACGCCGCAATGGTCATGGCGAATGCCGGATTCCTGGCGGTGCTGTATACAACCGGCGCTTGGCGCCAGCTCGCGGGGCTGTCGATTGCTCTATTTGCTTGCCTCATCATGTTGCCGCTCTATGCTGCGAAATTAATTCGCAAGCTGTCGGAGGCCAAACGTCACGCGGAGGAGGCAAATCGCGCAAAGAGCGCGTTCCTCGCCAGTGTCAGTCATGAAGTGCGGACCCCGCTTAATGCCATCATCGGTCTCGGAGATCTTTTGCATGATCAACTTCGCAATCCCGAACGCAGGCACATGGTTTCAACCATCGTGAACTCCGGCCGCTCTTTACTCACGCTGATCAACAGCATCCTCGATTTCTCGCGGATTGAGGCCGGCCGTATGCCGAGCAAGGTCGTGCAGACCGATCTCTATGAGTCGGTAGGACGGCTAAAGGCCATGCTCGCAGCACAAGCTATGTCGCAGGCGGTGACATTGGGGGTGCACATCACGGCCCGTACGCCAGCTCATATTTTGGCAGATTACAGCCACATCGAGCAGATTCTCATCAACCTCGCCGCAAACGCAATCAAATTCACGGAGAAGGGCTTTGTCGTCGTTACGGTCGACGCCATTCAGCAACATGGGGAGCGCATTCGGTTGCGATTTGAGGTCAGCGACACCGGGATCGGCATTCCGCCCGATGCACAGGACCGTATTTTCGAAAGCTTCGTCCAAGCTGACAGCACTATTATTGACCGATACGGTGGAACCGGTCTTGGTCTCGCAATCAGCAAGCAGCTGGTCGACCTCCTGAACGGACGGATAGGACTTGAGAGCGCCGTCGGTAAAGGAAGCACCTTTTGGTTCGAGGTCGACGCAACTTCCATTTCAGCGGACGACGAGCGATCGGAGATCAGCGAAACGACCGCTGTGCTATTCTCTCGCGACAACGAGATCAGGGCAACGCTGGAGAACGTCGGCATCTCTGTTATCCGGACAACACGACCTGAACAGGTCCTGGCGGCGGTTTGCGCTTCGGAAAGCACCTTTGGTTACCACCCCGTCGTGTTCGTCGATCATCGGGAATTGGCCGATACGCCAGAAGGTGGCGTGAATGCGCTTGGTGGCCTTCGCGACATAACATCTGGTGTCGTTCTGGTGACGGATGAACCCGGAGTTTCAGGGCAATCGGTGCCGCTGCGAAGCATGTTCGCTACAACGCTTGTTAGGCCGGTCGAGGAGAAATTTGTTCGGCATGCGGTGCGCTTGGCGAGGCTCGCGCAGAACAACCTTCGGGCCGATCGAGAGCAGGCTGAAATCTTTGCTCCAGCCGCACGGCCGCTTTCAGTTCTGGTTGCCGAGGACAACCGTACGAATCAAATGGTGATTGTGAAGACTTTGGAACGAGTGGGGCATTCCGCAACAGTGGTGAATGACGGTGAATCGGCGCTCGACGCGCTAGAGGAGAACCACTTCGATTTGGTTCTGATGGACCTGAACATGCCGGTCATGAACGGCATCGAAGCGACCAAGCTGTATAGATTTTCCAGTATCGGACAGCCACATGTGCCCATCGTGGCCCTCACCGCCGATGCAACCACAGACGCGTGGGCTCGCTGTAAAGAGGCAGGAATGGATGGCTATGTGACGAAACCGATTGAGCCGGCGCGGCTCCTGGATGTTATTGACAGCGTCTTGAGCCGTCCGGAGGTCATTCAAGTGCAGAACGTGGAAGACACGGCCGTCTCCATGGCAGATCGTATTGCTGCATCGAAGATTGAGAATTTAATCGACCGGAATACACTCGCCGATCTGGAAAGCCTCGGGGGTCACGCATTTGTCTCCGGTCTCGTATCTCAGTTTTCCAATGACGCTGCTGAGTTGCTTTCTTCATTGCGCGCGGCTGTCGCGGAAGAAGATGTCCAACGCTTCCGGGACGCCGCCCACGCTCTGCGCGGTTCGGCCGCGAACCTGGGCGCCGCAGGGGTCTTTGAAGCCTGCCTAGCCCTGCGCACCATCACGCCATCGCAGCTGGCGCTCGAAGGCGACGCACAAGTGGCCCGTCCGGTTAGCGATGTTGACCACACGATCGATGTATTGAAGGCACATGTTGCCGCGCACCGCGATAATGATGTGATGTGCAGTAAAGCTCAGCCATCGCGGCACCGAAGGAATCCGAGTGAGCCGGTTTCCTCCAGCCGCAAACGGGCGGGTATTACTGCTAATCGCCGGAAGGCAGGGGTGCCCCGCAGCGCAGACGCCGGACTTGAGCCGATTGCAAGTGACTCATGCGGCGGAGGTCAGCCTCCGCTAACTTCATCGTGGTCTCCACCCACATATCAGTAATATCCCTCAGTTCCGAAAGCGTCAGCGGATTTGCGCGCTGCCGGGCGCGGTAGATGGCTCGGCGGGCTCCATGTTTGCGGGAATCGCCGACGTATTCGCGCACCGCCTGTTCGCCGCAGCCGCTGTCGACGACAAGATCAATCACGCCCAGTTCGTACATCTCTTCCGCGCTGTATATGCGTCCACTGAATATCATCCGCTCGGCCCTGACCGAATCGAGGCGCCGGGACAGCATGCTGTAAGCTCCCATCCCGGGAAAGGAGTTGAAGAGGATCTCCGGCAGGCCCATTTTCACGCC
>QHBR01000222.1 GCA_003244015.1 Hyphomicrobiales bacterium
AATGAATCAGACCACTAGCTGCATGGCCTGGGCGCGCGCCGAGTTGGAGGCCTCGCCCGGAATCGAACCGGGATGGAAGGATTTGCAGTCCTCTGCGTAACCATTCCGCCACGAGGCCCCTGCCGCCACGAGCCGAGCGGCTCCCGCCTATACAAAGGACAGGGTTTTTTCGCAAGGCGTGCTTTCCGGCCAGCGCAAGCGGGTACGCAGCTGTTAGCGCTTTGCAAAGGCGGCGCGGGCTTGCTATATGCGCGTCGCGAAGAAACGCTAATCCCTGATAGCTCAGCTGGTAGAGCAATCGACTGTTAATCGATCGGTCGCAGGTTCGAGTCCTGCTCAGGGAGCCAAATACATATCCACAGCCGTTCAAGGCCGTCCGAAAATCAATAGTACAATAAGATAGATAGCCTTTACGAGCGTCCTAAATCGTCCGCGAGTGTCCGTTGACAGCCAGCAAATTTGTTGGCCTTATTGTTGGCCTTGGCGCAAGGTGCCGAGACACGAGGCCAACAGATGCTCACCGACTCGGCAATCCGCGCGGCGAAACCCAAGACCGGCCGGACAGCTAAACTTTCGGATGGCGGCGGTCTGCAACTGTGGGTTCAGCCGTCGGGTTCGAAGCTTTGGAATTTGGCTTATCGTTTCGCGGGCAAGCAGCGAAAGCTCGCCATCGGTTCATATCCGGGCATCGGATTAAAAGAGGCACGAGCGAAACGGGAAGAAGCAAAGAAGCTGTTGGCCTCGGGTTTCGATCCGAGCCAACAGAAGCGGCTCGGAAAATTAGCCTCCGATAATCAGAAGGCCGATATCTTCGTCGCCATTAGCCGCGAGGTTCTGGAAAAGAAGCGCCGGGAAGGAAAGTCGGAGACGACCGTCAGCAAGGCGGAATGGCTCTTCGACCTCGCGACCCCTGCACTGGGGTTGCGCCCCATCGCTGAAATTACCGCGCCGGAAGTCTTAGCCGTGCTTCGGCAGGTCGAATCCAGAGGACGATTAGAGACGGCTCGGCGGCTCCGAGCGATCATCGGCCAAGCCTTTCGCTTCGCCGTGGCTACGGGCCGCGCCATGAGTGACCCTACCAGCGCCCTACGCGGCGCCTTGACCGCGCCAATTGTCCAGCATCGCGCCGCTATCGTCGAACCCGTCCCGTTCGGCGCGCTTTTGCGGGCAATAGATAGCTATGATGGAACGCCGGAAGTCCGCTCCGCTCTGCAGTTACTCGCCTTGACCTTCACGAGGCCAGGAGAATTGCGTCTCGCCACTTGGAAGGAATTCGACCTCGACGCAGGCGTCTGGACCATTCCCGCGAACCGCATGAAGATGCGTCGGCCGCATCGCGTCCCGCTGGCGCCGCAAGCCATCGCCATCCTGGAAACGCTTCGCACGCTCACGGGGCAATACGAATTGCTCTTTCCAGGCGTGCGCTCACCCTCGCGGCCGCTATCAGAAAACACGCTCAACGCGGCTCTACGACGGCTCGGATACGCCAAGGACGACATGTCCAGCCATGGCTTCCGGGCGGCGGCCTCTTCGCTTCTCAACGAATGCGGCAAGTGGAATGCCGACGCCATCGAAGCGCAGCTCGCCCATGTCGAGGCCAACGCGGTGCGAAAGGCTTACGCCCGCGCTGAATATTGGGCAGAGCGCGTCGAGATGATGGCTTATTGGGCGGATTGGCTGGACGAATTGCGGCGGGGCGGAATTGTCGTGCCCTTGCGAGCTTGAGTTGTCCGCGGGGCCGGACCGCGCCCGCCGCGAAATTCCATAAAAGCGCCCGGTCACGTACTGCCAATAGTGCCGAAAGAAATATTGCAGAGGTGGCCATGGCGAACCCAACGGGTGAATCGAATGGCAAGGTTGTCAGGATCGATTTCGACCGCCGCTTGATGCTCCAGTTTTGCGGTTCGGTCGCCGCGTCTGACGCCGGATGTGAATTCGACAACGCACTTGGCCCGACCACGATGACAGGCGAGATTGTCGCCGATGCGTGAACGGGCTGGAACGGCCGCCATGGCCTTGTCGGCTTGCTGCGGCAATCGGTGTTCGGGCGTCTCGCGGGCTACGAGGACGTGAAAACGCCTATCATTCACGCCGGTTCGGGAGGCATCTGGAGAATCCCGGCTAAACACCCCACCAGCTTCGGCGTGAAAAACGTGCTAACCGCCTCGATTATCGCAAGTGGTGCACCGGATGATTTTGGGGAAGCGCGCCTTGACTCTGATCGGCCCGTGGCCTAATTCATCAACATCGGTCTCAATCGAAACCGCTCCACTTTCTGGTTGCTTGATCCTCGCCCTGGCAGGCGAGGGAAAGCGAGCTTGAGGTTCAACAGATAACGCAAAGCGCCCGCAGCCCCACTTAGGCGGCGGCCATTGGTGGCCGGGCTATGGCGGGAGTTGTTGGATTCGGAATGGCTGGACATGGATTTGGAATTGCTGAAAGGCGATACAATGAAAAAGTTTTTACTCGGGGTGTCTTCGGGGTGTCTTTGACAGTCGCC
>QHBR01000023.1 GCA_003244015.1 Hyphomicrobiales bacterium
TCGATCTGCATCACCTTGTCGCCGGACGCAAAAGTCCAACCGAACCTCTCGACCTTGCGCTCTCCGGAGGGGGTTAACGCCGCCTGCAGTTCAATGTTGAGCGAGCGTGCGCCAATGCCGCCCCGGTTCATGGGGCAAAGAACCTGGATGTCGCGAATGGGGTCGAGGCCAAAGCGCTTGGGGATCCTTGTTTTTACCAGCTCGATGATGCGCGACACGGCAGTTTCTGGATCGTCTGCCGGCACGAAGTAGAAGTCGCTATCGGCTCCGGGTGCACTAATACCAACGGCATTAGGGACTGACCGACGCCCAATCTCGTGTGGCAATTGAGGTAATGCGCTTTGGTTCTGAGACGATGGCATTCCATGCGGCGCAGCACGCGTCAACGATGTCGGTATAGCTTTCAAAGACGCGGTTGCTCAAATGGTTCTGGCGCAGGAACTGCCAGACATTCTCGGCGGGGTTCAACTCGGGGGAATAGGGTGGCAGGTGAAGTAGGCTGATGTTTCTTGGAACCCGCAGCTTTCCGCCCGTCTGATGCCATCCGGCTCGATCGAGGAGGAGGACGGCGTGACTGCCTTGCGTTACCTGGCTGCTGATCTCCTCGAGATGCAGGTTCATCGCTTGCGCATTGGCATAAGGCAAGACCAAGGCCGCACCGATATCGCGATGAGGGCAGATGGCGCCGAATATGTAGGCCCATTCGCGGCGCTGATCCCGCGGCGCGGGTGGACGGCTTCCGCGCTCGGCCCAGACGCGAGTCAATGTGCCCTGCTGACCAACCCGGGCTTCGTCCTGCCACCAAAGTTCAATCGGTTGTTCGCGCGCATGCTCGGGGATCGCGGCTTTGACCAGATCGGCAAAGTTTTTTTGTGTGTCTCCTGCGCTGCCGGGTCCTGCTGCGGATGACGCGGCCGCACCGACAAGCGCCGAAACCCGAGCCGGCGCAGCATCGCGCCAACGCTGCGCTCGGCCAAGGTCACATTGAACCGCGTCTTGATCACGTGGGCGAGATCTACCCGGCGCCAGCGCACCACACCATCCTTCGCAAGGTCTGGTCCTTTGCGAACCAGCTCTGCTACTGCCGCCTCCTGCTCGGGAGTGAGCCGTGGTTTGGGACCGGGAGAGGCGCGATCGGACAACCCAGCAACGCCTTCGGCATTGTAGCGAATAACCCAGTCGCGCAAGGTCTGTCGGTCCATGCCGCAGAGCCTGGCGGCTTCGCCGCGCGCATATCCTTCAAGCACCAATGCCAGCCCCAACATCCGCCGTGCCGCATTGGCGTCATTGTTGCCTGCTGCTGCCTGCCGCAAACCTGTCGCCGTGAGATCGGCGCGTATAATCGTCACTGCTTTCGGCATCGAAGTCTCCGCGAATCATGACCAACCCGCAGAGAATCACACAAGTGCTTGTTTGCGAAGGCCAGCTGAGTCAAAGGTCAATGCCGCTGGTATAAGGCGCGCCGCGAATCCGCGCCGCGCGCCGCCGTTCGAGGACCCCCCACGGCCGGCGTTCCCCCGCATGAACCTGGCCGCGCTCTGGCCGCCAAAAACGACATTATTCCCATAAACCGACCTTCCCCTGGTTCCAAACAGTCATCGCGCGCTTGCCTCGCGCGCACCCTTGTCAGATAAGAGCGGACCGCCAACGGAGAATCGCGTGCCTTCACTCATCCGGTTTCTTTTGCTCGCCGGTATTCTGGCGGGGATCGTTTATGGCGCCATGATCGCTCTGGTGACGTTCGTCGAACCGCAGCCGCGCGAGATGAGCCAATCGATTCCCCCGGCGCGGCTGAACAAATAGGGAGGCGCCCGCCTATGACGCGGGGCATTCCTCCCCTCATCGAAGCCTTTCTCGAGATGATCGCGGCCGAACGCGGCGCCACGAAAAATACGCTCGATGCCTATGCCCGCGACCTCGCCGATTATGCCGCCGGACTCGCCCGCGCGGGAAAGGCGCCGCATAACGCCGCGACGAACGACATTCGCGCTTATCTCTCCTTGTTTGCGAAAAACGGTCTCAAACCCGCGTCGAGCGCAAGGAAACTTTCCTCGATCCGCCAGTTCCACCGGTTTCTCGTTGCCGACGGGCGCCGCACCGATGATCCAGCGCTGATTGTCGAGGCGCCGAGATGCGGCCGAAGGCTGCCAAGAACCCTGTCCGTCGCCGAGGTCGGCCATTTGCTGGCGGTCTCCAAGGAGGGGCTCGACGACGACGCCCGCCCTGCGCCCGAACGGCTGCGCGCGTTGCGCACGGCATGCCTGCTCGAACTTCTTTATGCGACGGGTCTGCGGGTTTCCGAACTCGTGACCTTGCCGTCGAGCGCGGCGCAAACCAAGGAGCCTTTCCTCCACATTCGCGGCAAGGGCGGGCGGGAACGGCTGGTGCCGCTGCCGGGCGAGGCGCGGCGGACGATTGCGGCTTATCGCGGGTTTCTCAAAAAAAACCATGCGGGGGCCGGTCCCTGGCTTTTTCCGGCCGACAGCGCGAGCGGGCACCTCACGCGCCAGGCTTTCGCCCGCGATCTCAAGGCCTGCGCCGCCGCCGCGGGGATCGACGCCGCGCGGATAAGTCCGCATGTGCTGCGGCACGCCTTCGCGAGCCATCTTTTGCAAAACGGCGCGGATTTGCGCGTCGTGCAGGAATTGCTCGGCCACGCCGATATCTCAACGACGCAAATCTATACCCATGTGCTCGACGAGCGGATGAAAGCCATGGTGCGCGATTTGCACCCGCTCAATGGCGCATGACATCCCGGCGGTCAACTGAGTGATTTTTCCGTCGAGGGAGTGGATACCGTGACCATGGCCACGGGAATTTGCAAGCCGAGCCAGGGAAGTTCTGCGACGGTGCCTTTGGCCCGCAGCGGTGTCACCGTTACACGCAGTGATCGGCGCGGGCCGATGTGAATCGAAATTCCTCCGCCGGGACCGTTTCGTGTGTGGGCCTTACGCTTGCAGGAGACGATCAATCCTTGCAGAAGAGCGTCCGAACCGTCCCTGCTACGAAGGCAGCCGGCCTCGAGAGCGAGCCCGCCGGCAGAATTGAGCAGCGCCCGTGCCGCCGCATTGGCAAACACCACCCTCGAGGTGCCATCCACCAGCATCACGCCCCGGTGCAAGCACTCAAGCCGGTCAGGCGCCGTATCATGGTCGAGATCGCGCATCCGAAGCTCACGATGGATACGAACGGCGCGTTCCACGTGCTGCATCGCGGCCTTGAAGATGAGCGTCTGCTCGCCAGTTATTTCATCTTTCCCAGGCGCATTGGCAACGGAGAGATTTGTCGAAATCTCGTTCCCGACGAGCAAATTGGCACCCATCGACGCAATCGAGAACTCGGCCGGGCGCATCCACTCGTTGAAGAAGGGAGTAGCAACGAAGTCCATTCGCGGGATCAAGCTATCGAGCAGGAATACCTCGCCGACTGGCCGCGCGATCGTGCGGGGCCAAAGCGGATTATGGAAGGCCCAATATTTCTTGAAGATCGCGTCCATGACCGGATCGGTACGCGGCGCAATAGAATCATATGTACGGGCGCGACGGTCCAAGCTGAGCAAGCCAATCTGCGCCGTCCCCATGGCATCGGCAATCCTTGTCAGCGCGCTAGGCCAGAGTGTGTCGTCGAGCACGGCCTCGTAGATCAAATCTATCGCGGCCTGAAGGTTATGGGCACCTCGAAAAATATT
>QHBR01000277.1 GCA_003244015.1 Hyphomicrobiales bacterium
CTGAATGCGTCACTCCACTAGCGCCCCGGAAGGGGTCTACGAGGGGGCACCTATGGAAGCCCGCTGGTACGCGGGCCATGACGATGATCCCGTTACCCGCAACATAGATGAACGCTTCACTTTAGTTCGCGGCCGCGGCACTGGGACCGGCAGCGACGTAACAATCTATTTTACTCCGGATATATATGGCAAGTCGGGTTGCGACGGTGGGGTATACGGTTCGCTAGCCGACGAGGTCCTTTTTCATGAGATGGTCCACGCCCTTCGACAAATACAGGGCAAGTACAATGCGATACCAACTGGGGACAGCTTTTCGGGCTACAAAAATGAAGAGGAGTTCCTGGCAGTCGTCGCGACAAACGTTTACATCTCGGCCAAAGGCAGTACGCAGCTGCGCGCAGACCATACTGGTCACTTCCGGCTTCAGCCTCCACTGGACACGTCGGCCGGGTTTCTCACAGATGCCAACAACATGAAGCTGATGAATATCTACCGCTTGGCCTGGGATCAGACTTTTCTCGCCCTGTCCAACGTAGTCACTGCGAAGTTCAACCCATTTCGCGACCTCTCCACTAAGCTTGGCTATTTTGGACCCGTGCGCGGTTACCGCACTCTTGATATTCGCCCGCGTCCTCTCGGTACCTATCCACTTCCACATTAGGCGTCGTCCGCAAATTCTAATCTCCTATCATTATCCATGACTATTCAGGCAGCATAGCAATCGTGTTTTGCGTGGAAGTATGACTTGATCCGATCCGCGCGCTTCTGGATCGATTTGAGGATCGACGAGGGGCGGCGACGAGACGAGATTGGCACAGGTCTTGGCGCGCGGTTTGTTTTTGATCGTCTGCTTCAAACGGCGGTTCGCATCCTCTCGAATCCCGCGTCGAGATCAGCCTTCAGATCCTCGATGTCTTCGAGGCCGGCGGAAAAGCGCAAGGCGGGACCTGGCGGATTCCACGCCGTCGCGCTGCGATAACTCCGGCAATCGAAGGGAATGACAAGGCTCTCGAAGCCGCCCCATGAATAGCCCATGCCAAACAGTTTTAGCCCGTCGAGCATGGCGGCGAGCGCGGCCCTAGAGCAGGGCGATAAAAGCACCGAGAAAAGCCCCGACGAGCCGAGAAAATCGCGCTTCCAAAAGGCGTGTCCCGGGCAGGAGGGAAGTGCTGGATGCAAGACTTGGACGACCTCGTTACGGGCGGCGAGCCAGCGGGCGAGATCGAGCGCTTGACGTTCGGCCTCCCGCAGCCGGAGGTCGAGCGTGCGCAGCCCGCGCAAGCTCAAGAAGACATCCTCGGGACCGGCGCACATCGCAAAGGCGTCGAAGGTGGCCCGCAGTCTTGGAAACCATTCCGCGTTAGCGGACACGAGCCCGATGAGCAGATCGGAATGGCCGGAGAGATATTTTGTTCCGGCTTCGACCGCCATATCCGCGCCACGCGCATGCGGCGGAAAGAACAAGGGTGTGGCCCAGGTATTGTCGACAATCGTGCAAATGCCCTTGGACCGGGCGAGCGCGGCGATACAAGGGACATCCTGGATTTCGAAGCTCTGCGAACCGGGCGTCTCGATGAAGATCACGGTTGTGTTCGGCCGGATCAAGGATTCGATCGCGGCGCCGAGCGCGGGATCGTAATACGTTGTCTCGACGCCCATGCGGGCCAGGATCGTCTCGCAGAAGTTGCGCGACGGACGATAGACCGCGTCGGTCACGAGAATATGATCGCAGGATTTGACGGCGGCTAGCAGGGCGAGCGTGATCGCGGCGAGGCCCGAAGGCGCAAGCACGGTTCCAGCGGCGCCGGAAAGTTCCGTCCAAGCGCTCTCCAGCGCCGCCGTTGTCGGCGTTCCCTGGGTGGCGTAAGAAAACCGCGCATTGCGCGCCAAGAAATCCTCCAGGGTCGGAAAAAGCACGGTCGAGCCGCGATAGACCGGCGTGTTGACGAAGCCATGCTGGTCGCTAGGGCGGCGCCCGGCGTGGATCAGTTTAGTGCGGTTCTTCAAAGGGATGCGGTCTTGCGGCGTGGTCTCGGTCATGGGTGCGTCCAGTCATACGTGTGCCGGAACCCGCGCTTTTGATGCGCGCTTCGCCAAGCCAGGGATTGAAACGCGGTCCGCGCGGTTGCAATGTCCGCCGCCCGGCCGGTTTCGTCCAGTGCCTCCCGTGCACGGCATATTCCCCTGTCACGCGCCGCCCGGCTTCATGCCGATCGCTCGGGAAAGCCTGCTTATGCTCAAGAAGGCAGTCTGATCTAACCCTACTCCAGCCCCTCGGAGGATGAAATTTCGATGCCAAAGCCGGAGAGGCCGACATAGGTCATCGGCGTTCCCGTGCGCAGGCGGATCGAGGAGATCCCGAGATCGCGCAGGATCTGGGCGCCGAGACCGATTTCGCGCCATTCTTTTGTCCGCTTGGTTTCGGAATCGGGCCTCTCCATGCCGGCGATATTGACCGGCACGCCCGCCGTGCCGTCGCGCAAAAAGATAAACACCCCGCGGCCGTTTTCCTTGAACGCGGCAAACGTCTTGCGGATGCTGTCGCCGCCCGCGATCACATCGGCGATTATGTCCACGCGATGCAGCCTCGTGGGAATATCGCGGCCATCGCCGATGTCGCCTTGGACGAAGGCGAAATGCCGCACCGGATCATAGGGCGTGACATAGGCATGGCCGGTGAGCGGGCCGCTCGTGCCCATGACTTGAAAAGTGCCGACCCGCAGGACGATTTTTTCGCGCGACTGGCGATGCGCGATGAGATCGGCAACCGAAATCCGCTTGAGACCGTGGGTTGCGGCAAAAATCTCGATTTGCGGCCCGGCCATGACGGTGCCGTCGTCATTGGCGAGCTCGCAGATCACCCCAACAGGCGGCAGACCCGCGAGCTTGCAAAGATCGACCGCCGCCTCGGTATGGCCCGAGCGCATGAGCACCCCGCCCTCCCTTGCGATAAGGGGAAACACATGGCCCGGGCGGACGAAATCGGCTGGCTCCATATTGCCGTTGGCGAGGCCGCGAACCGTATTACTGCGCTGTTCGGCGGAAATCCCGGTGGTCAGGCCATGCTTGACATCGACCGAAACGGTAAAGGCGGTGGCGTGCGGCGCGTCGTTGGCCGCCACCATCGGCTGCAGGTTCAATCGCCTTGCATCGGCGGCGGTCACCGGCGCGCAGACGATGCCGCAGCAATGGCGGATGATGAAGGCCATTTTTTCCGGCGTGCAGAGCGACGCGGCGCAAATCAGATCGCCTTCGTTCTCGCGGTCGCCGTCGTCGGTGACGATGACGATTTCGCCGCGCGCGATGGATTCGATCGCCGCCGCGACCGAATGAGACATCGCGGCAACCTCCTTGGTTGCGCCGGAACTAAGCTCGTGGAGCGTATTATGCAATAGCGGGCGGCGATCGCGCCTAGCCTTCATGGCGCGCGGGGCCATTTCGCGCTTTCGCCAACTTGGGCGCGATGGCGCAAGAACTGATCGGCGAGCACGCAGGCAACCATCGCCTCGCCGACCGGAAGGCGCGGGGTCCAACGCATGGATCGTGGCGGCCCTTTGTCGCGATTTCGGTCTCCGCGCCAAAACGATCGATGGTCCGGCGCGGGGTTAGAATCGAGGAGGTGGGCTTGACCACGAAACGCGCGACAATGCGCTGGCCGGTCAAAATCTCGCCGAGGATCCCGCCCGCGTGGTTCGACAAGAACTTGGGCGCGCCGTCGTTGCCGTGGCGGATCTCGTCGGCATTGGCTTCGCCGGAAGCGCAAGTCAAAGGCGCTCGCCGCCACATACAA
>QHBR01000334.1 GCA_003244015.1 Hyphomicrobiales bacterium
AGTTAGAGTCGATCCACTAGGCGATGTCGATACGATCCCAGATAATCCTCGATATAGGCGTTCATAGAGCGACACCTCGTGCGCATCAAAAAGCCGCACAGTCTGTCGGCAACTTATCGGATCGGACATCAGCGCTAGAATACATGAAATTGGGATAGCAACAGTAGCTAATACTGCTCTGCCCCGCCACTCTTGCTCGTGCTGATCAGCGCATTTCGCGCAGGCCCCCGTTTCAGGGTCCTGCGCGACAGAGTGGGCTATTTGTAGTTCACGGTCGAAGTGACCGCACCGGCACCCGTGATGATATTGCTTGGACCGAACGACGTCGCGGTCGCGCCATTCAATAAGCTCACCCCTATCGGGCTGCCGCTGAGTATGCTCCGCACGAGGCCGATCGTGTTGAGGGCGCCATTAGCCTGCACCGCGAAGCTTGTATTGCCGTCGATGAGAGTGTTCGAGATGGACGCCGAGTTACCCACGCCATTGCCCTGGACATTCACGCCGCCGGCATTGTTTTCGATGAACGAGTCTTTGATGAAGACGCGCGTGCCGGCCGTGGTACTGATTACGTTGACGCCGTTTTGCGTGAAGTTTCGGATCGTGCAGTGAATAATATAGACGGCCGCTCCAGACGAGACCTGCACGCCATTGATCCCTAACGCAACTCCCTCGAAGTCGAGCCCTTCAAGCACGACTCTGTCAGTCGCCCCCGCCGCCACCACGATGCCGTTCGTCCCAGCAACGAGAACGCCGCCGTTGCTAACAGGTTCACATAAAATGGTGATCGCCTTGGTGATCGTCACCGCGCCGAAGCCGCCCGGATCGAGGCAGTCGATTTCCCCGGACGCGGCGGTCTTAGATATGGCGCCGGCGAAGGTCTTGCAAGGCGCTGTGCGGCTGCAGGGATTGGCATCGTCGCCGACCCCTGACACCCAGGTCCTCGTTGCTTGGGCGTACGCCGGCGCAGCATATAGAGTGGCCATGATCATCGCCGAGATGATGGGTAGCAACAGGCCAAGAATTTTCATAAGAACCACTTCCAGAAATTTTCTGACTTCAAAATCTTGGCACATCCGTCGATGAGTGACAATAGTCGTCAGCGGAACCTCCACACGAAAAACCAGGTGGAATGATCCTGCGGCGCGACGTATTCCGGGCCCGGCGCCATCTCGCCGGAACATGCCAAGCAAGGGCGGTAGACGCGCCCCTTTTGGTATTGAATTCGCACCGCTTGCGGCTCCGCCGCGATCCCCCTTGCGCTGCCTGGCACGCGCGCGGACAATCGCCACGAAAAGATCGCGGGACCGATGCGCCCATCCATCCTAACCCCTCTCTTCGCGACAACCGCGAGCCTGCCCGGCATCGGGCCGAAAAACGCCAAGCTGCTTGACCGGCTCTTGGCTGGAAGCGGCAAAGAGGCCCGCGCGCTCGACCTTCTTTTCCATCTCCCCTATGCCGCGATCGATCGCCGCAACCGGCCAAAGATCGCCGATGCGCCGCTCGATACAATCGTCACGCTCGAAGTCAAGGTCGCCGAGCACCTGCCGCCGGGCGCCCGCTCCAAGGCGCCCTACAAGGTTTTGGTCGAGGACGACACCGGCGACGTCCTGCTCGTCTTCTTTCTCGCCAATCACCATTGGATCGAAAAGAGCCTGCCGCTTGGCGCCACGCGCTGGATTTCCGGAAAACTCGAACTGTGGGACGGGCATCGCCAGATCGTGCACCCAGACCGTGTGCTAGACGCAGAAGGTTTTGCCAAAATGGCGCCGGTCGAGCCGGTCTATCTCTCGACCGAAGGGCTCTTCCAAAAAACGCTCGGCAGGGCGATCGATGCGGCGCTGGCCAAAATCCCCGCCTTGCCGGAGTGGCATGATAGGACGGCGTTAAATATTCCAGCCCTTCCCTCTTTCGCCGAGGCCCTGCGGGAAGTGCATCGCCCGAACACACCGGAGAGCCTCGCGCCGCAGACGCCGGCGCGGAGGCGGCTCGCATACGATGAATTGCTCGCCTCCCAATTGGCGCTTGCCTTGATGCGCGCGAAAATCCGGCGCGCCCCCGGCCGCGCGAGCGAGGGCAATGGCCAGATCAGAGAGAAGATCGCCGCCTCCTTGCCATTCGCGCTCACCGCGTCGCAGACGGCCGCGATGGCCGAGATCGACGCCGATCTTGGCGCGGAAACCCGAATGCTGCGGCTCTTGCAAGGCGATGTCGGATCCGGCAAGACGCTTGTCGCGCTCTTTGCCATGGCGGCGGTCGTTGAGGCCGGGCGCCAGGCGGCGCTGATGGCGCCGACCGAAATTCTCGCCCGCCAGCATCACCAAACGCTCGCGACGTTCGGCGAGGCCGCGGGGCTCAGACTGGCGCTCCTCACCGGCCGCGACACGGCTGCCTCGCGCGGAAAAACCCTCGCCCTGCTGGCGGAAGGCGGCATCGATATTGTGATCGGCACTCATGCCCTGTTTCAGGAAAGCGTTGTCTTTCGCGACCTCGGGCTCGCCGTCGTCGACGAGCAGCATCGTTTTGGCGTCCATCAGCGTCTGGCCTTGGGCGATAAGAGTGCGGCGGCCGACATTCTCGTCATGACCGCGACGCCTATTCCGCGCACATTGGTGCTGACGTATTTCGGCGACATGGATGTTTCAAATTTGCGGGAAAAGCCCGCCGGGCGCCAGCAGGTTGCGACACGCACACTGCCGCTCGAGCGCATGGACGAACTCATCGCGAGGCTCAAGCGCGCGATCGCGGACGGCGCTCGCGCCTTTTGGGTCTGCCCTCTCGTAGAAGAGAGCGAAGCGCTCGACGCCGCCGCCGCGCAAGAACGCTTCGTCCATCTCCAACAGATCTTTGGCGATAAAGTAGGGCTTGTCCACGGCAAGATGAAAAGCCGCGACAAGGAGGCCGCGATGGACGCGTTTGCGCAAGGGAAGACTCAGATTCTGGTCGCAACGACAGTCATTGAAGTCGGTGTCGATATTCCGCAAGCGACCATCATGGTGATCGAGCATGCCGAGCGGTTCGGGCTTGCCCAGTTGCATCAATTGCGTGGACGCGTCGGCCGCGCCGGTGCCAAATCCTCCTGCCTGCTGCTCTACAAAGCGCCGCTCGGGGAGGCGGCCAAGGCGAGGATCGGGATCGTGCGCGAGACGGATGATGGATTTCGCATCGCCGAGGAAGATTTGCGCCTGCGCGGCGAAGGCGAGGTGCTTGGCACGAAGCAATCTGGCCTGCCGGGCTTTCGCCTCGCTGATCTTTACGCGCATGGGCCCTTGCTGAGCCTCGCGCGCAATGAGGCGCGCAAGATCGTCGAGGAGAGCCCTCGGCTCGAGGGCCCGCGCGGCGAGGCGTTGCGACTGCTCCTCAATATTTTCGAGCGCGGCGAAGCGATCCGGCTTTTGCGCGGGGGGTAGGGGATGCGCGAGTGGCGGCGGAAGGGCCGTTGGATTAGCGATGCTTGGGTTTTCCGCCTCGCTTTTTTGTGTCAGCGGCTGGGGGTGGCGCTCTGGAGCTTCATGGAATATGGTAATGCTCTCCCGTGCCAATCACAGACCTCATTACGGTGTTTAAGCGTGCCTAACGACGATCCCACAATGCAGCGCCTCGAAGACCAAATCCAGTGGTACGAGTCCCGCAGCATTAAAAATCAGCGGATGTTCAAAGTACTAAAGATGATTGTCATCTTCGCCGCCGCGTTGATTCCGTTTCTAGGGCATCTCGAAAAATACC
>QHBR01000185.1 GCA_003244015.1 Hyphomicrobiales bacterium
GATTTCGCCAATTCCCGGAATGCTCAACCGGCCGGACACGCGGCGATCAACCACCGAGGCGCTCTTGCTCGGCAAAATCTTTGACGATCGGGCCAACAAGATGAGCCCAAGCCATGCTCTCAAAGGTGGCGTGCGCTACCGCTATTACGTTTCGAGCGTGGTTGTGCAAGGACGGCAAGGCGCGGCCGGATCGGTCAAGCGCCTCTCTGCAGCCGAGACCGAAAAGCTGGTCGTCGACGCATTCCGGCAGCATATCTGCACCGACCGGAAGACGCTAAAGTTGACCGACAAGGAGCTTGTCGAGACAGGGCTGCGGCGCGTGGTGATTCGCAGCCACGAGACCGAAGTTGGGTTAGCTGATGATCCCGAATCAGCTGTTGCAGCCGATCCAGGTCTCCGCGACGATGACGGCGCAACGATCCCGGAGCAAGCCGCAGCGACGATTCGCATCGCCTTGACGCCGCAACCGCACCGCCGCAGGCGCGAGATCATCCTGCCGGAACAGGCCAAGGGTCCGGTTCAGCCGATCCGCGGCGACGAGCGCTTTCGGCTGTTGCGCGCCATCGCGCAGGGCAGGAACTGGCTCGATGATCTCATCGACGGTGCTTGCCCGGACATCACAGATCTCGCCAAACGCGAAGGCAAGACCGAGCGAACGATTCGCATGATGAATTCCCTTGCATTCCTCGATCCGGCTCTGGTCAAGGCCGCAGCGGAGGGAAGGCTCTCACGCGGCTACGGCGTCTCACGCATGACCGACCTGCCGATGGCCTGGCCGCATCGATGGCGCGCCTTGGGTCTGCCGCAACCCGCCTGATTTTGCCATCGCGGCGAAAAACCATTAGTCCAACATGTACCGCCGAGCAGTGGCCGCGTGGGCGCAATACACAACGTGGCAATCAGGGATTAATCGCCGCAAACCAAGCCGCGTCTCAAAGCGGTTTCACCGTTCGCGACCCCGTCTCTCAAAGGGCCAGGCGAACATTCCGCGGAAAACGAATTTCGTGCCGCAGAGACAGAGGACAAAATCTCTGCCTAGTGGCCGCCAACCCCCGCAAAACCTCAGCCAGAGACCGAAGATAAGGCCATAAACGCCTAAAAATACGCTGCTTTTGTAAAAACTAGGACGTCCCCGCAAGCCGGAATGGGTGGTGGAGCCAGGCGGAATCGAACCGCCGACCTCTTCAATGCCATTGAAGCGCTCTCCCAACTGAGCTATGACCCCGGCCTATCCGAAATTGCGCGCATTCCCGCAAAGTCCGCTCGGATTGGACTTTTGCCATCGGCGGTCCCGCTAGGAGCGGAATGCGCGGCGGCTGTATAGCCTCAACCGCCGCGCTTCACAAGCTCAACATCAGCGTTCTTCTTCGTCCCCGATCTCGCCATCGATGAGATCGCCGACGTCGTCGGCATCCTCTTCCTCTTCCTCGAGGAACGTATCGTCGACGGCTGCGATCTCGGTATCGTCGTCCGCCACGGCCGCAACCTTGTCCTCCCCGGCATCGGCTTCCTCGAGCGAAACCAGCACGGTTCCCGCGCCGGCCGGCATGTCCTCGTCCTCGGCCACTGCCGCGTGATGGACTACGCGCGACAGCGGCGCGGCATGAAAAATCGTCCCGCATTTCGGGCATGTGATGGGCGATTTGTTCAGATCGAAGAAACGCGCGCCGCAGTTCTGGCATTGATGTTTATTGCCGAGTTCGGGTTTGGCCACAGAACCTACCTCTGGAAGGGGCGGAAGCCTGCCGGTGCCGGGGCCGCCGCCGCGAAACTTTGCGGTCCGGTTAGTGATGGAAGGCCCGCCTGTCAAATGCAAGTTGAACCCCAAAATCCGCGTTGGGATTTTGGCTGACGCGCGTACGGTCGGACGAGGGTGAATTTCCCGCCCATTTTCCATCGCGCGGCAAGGCCAGGAACGCGCCGAGCCTCGCGATGACGGCTGCGGCGTCCGGCGCTGACGGCTTGGGGCATCGCGGGCAGGGATCCGCCGCCGCCCGCGTGTCGTTGCGCCGCCGGGAGAGCGAAAATGCCGGGCCCGGGATCATGCCGTTTCTAGTTCGCTTCAACCAGACTACACAATGGAAGGCGCAGCTTCGGCAAGGGGCTGCCGGAGGTTTCGGGTCCGAGCCATGGTTTCCTCGACATCCTCAAGCGCGACGGCGCCAAAATGTCCCTCAAGCGCAACCGCGCGAAGGCCGCCGCCAATTCCGCATTCCGAGCCGAATTGCTCGCGTCCCAGCGATTCAGTATTTTGCCCCGGATCAATTCCATGAAGAGCTTCAGGCAGTAATTCCATTGCGGCAAGTTTGGAAGCTTGTTTCGGAGAAAGACATCGCCGCGCTATGATTGCCAAGCCATTCGCGCCTCATGCTATGAGGCAAGGGTTGAGCTTCTTTGGACGGGCGCGCCCAAGCGGCGGCGGGAAACGGGCGGCAGTTGAATTCGCGCGGCACCATTAGGCTTGGCCTCAAACGCGGCATGAAGAGCGAGATGGCGCTTGTCCCCGAAACCTCGATCGCCGGGCGCGCGCTTGTAACGGTGGTCGCCATCATGACTTTCCTTGCCTCGATTACCGCCGGCGCGGCACTTCTGATAAGCGACGCATCGCGCGGCTGGCAAGACGAGGTCGTCCGGGAAATGACAATTCAAATCCGCCCAACGGCAGGCCGCGACCTCGACGCCGATTCGGCAAAAGCCGTCGAACTTGCCCGGGCGATGCCGGGGGTTGCATCGGTCCGCGCCTACACCAAGGCGCAATCCGAGGAGCTCTTGCAGCCTTGGCTCGGTTCCGGTCTCGATTTTTCCGAGTTGCCGGTGCCGCGCCTCATCGTCGTCACTCTTGACAAACACGAACGCTTGGATATCTCCGTTCTGCGCAAAAGGCTCTCCGGCGCCATTCCGGGCACTACTATCGACGACCATCGCGTCTGGCTAGAGCGTCTCGCGATCATGGCGAAGAGCGTTGTCTTCGCCGCCGCGGTGATCTTCGCCCTGGTGCTCTCCGCGATGATTTTGGCGGTGGCTTTCGCGACCCAAGGCGCCATGGCTGGCAATCGCGAGATCATCGAGATCTTGCATTTCGTCGGCGCCGCCGACAGCTACATTTCGCGCCAGTTCCAGCGGCATTTTTTTCAGCTCGGCCTGCGTGGCGGCGCGATCGGCGGCGGGCTCGCGATCCTCGCCTTCTTTGCGTCGGAAACCGTGGCGGCCTGGCTGCGGGCGACCCCTGGCGGCGATCAGTTGGAAGCCATGTTCGGCGATTTTTCGCTTCGATGGAATATCTATGCCGCCATCGCGCTCATCGCGGCGGGCATCGCGATCGTCACCGGCTTTGTCTCGCGGGTGATTGTGTTCCGCCATTTGCGGGACTTGAGTTGAATCGTCAAGGCACTTATCCGCCAAGCACTTACGCTGCCGCCTGAGAAAATTTGTGTTTGTATAGGCCGTCTTGGTACTTGAGGGGATAATGACGATGAGCATAGGCGTTCAAAACCATAGTGGGGGCAACCCACTGAAAAGCTTTAATCAGCGAATCGCTGGGAGATAAAAACATGGACACCCTAGTCCCAGACGCAAAACTATTGGTGGGCCAATCGATCACGTCGAACGATGGACGGTTTTCGGGCACCTCGAAAAATATT
>QHBR01000396.1 GCA_003244015.1 Hyphomicrobiales bacterium
GAATATTTTTCGAGGTGCCCAACTGCCATCTGAAAATGCGTATGTCCTTTCCGCGAGCAGGCTGACCAACTCGTCAGGGCTTTTCCCGGTTGCGTCCGCCCAAATTAAGATCTGCTGGTAATCTTGCTCGCGAAATTCATATTTACCAATTCGGATAAGGACCGGTATGTGCGCAATGTCGGGTCCCCGCGCAATTGTCAGAGCGTCGGAGACAATCCTGGACAGAACCTTTTCGGCTCCGGAACCTGGCTGTTGAAGGCCATAGGCCGGCCGCAATATAAGCGCTTTTGGCCCGTTGTCGGACATATCTCTCTGCGGCCCCGAACTACGTCATAGGATTACGAAATAATTCATCATAACCGTCCGCGCCTTGCCGAAGGCTTGCGAAAGCCCATGGCGCGCAGCTCGCGGCTGAGCGTTTGCGTGGAGCTGGCCCCTTCACGCGCGGCGATCAAGGAATGTTTGGGGCATCTACCTGAGCCTCACATTCAAGGCAGAAGGCGAAACGCTTTTGGTGCTGGAGAAGGAATAATGATCGCAATGCAATCGGAACCGTCAGCAAAGACAAATACTTTGGAGTCGAGTATCAATGCCGCGCCTTTGCCTACCGCGGCTAGGTGCAGTCCACATTTCGAAAAACTCGCGCTTGGGCAGTGCCCGGATGCGCTCAAGGTTTTCGACTGGAAATTGGTCCGCGAGCATTTTTTGCCCATCCTTCGTCAGGAGATTGGGCTTGTTGATTTGGAGCCACCAAAGAAACGTTGATTCTTCGTTACTCTAGCATTCGCCGCAAAGCTGCCGCCCGACAATCGCAAAAAGGATGAACGATTCTGAAAACTCCGGATTGAAATCGATCACTGCATCTCCATCTCTATCCGCGTGCTTAAAGAAGTTGGCGTGTTTTCGACGGTTGCGTTCCATTCACCACGAAACTCATCTTTAATGAGGCGGGAATCAAAGAGTAGGTCTCGGCGCGTTGGGTCGCGCTTTTCGCTGATCGCGTGAATAACTTCGTAAGCGGCGTAGGCGAGCGTGTGCACCGAAACAGGATCGCCGTCGTTGAACCAAAGCGTTATCGCAGTTCTTAGTTGTCTCCGCGCGGCGTCCAACTTGCCGATCCGGACGGGTAACTTTGTCGTCATGGCCAAACCCTCCGATCAACAAAAGACCCAGAATTTCGGAAGCCGTCCAGAACCTTCTGCGAATGCCTCACCTGCCGCATAGACCGCTTGGCAAACGCGCGGGAGTGAAGCGGTCAACCAACAGGAACACCGTTGATGCTGATCGGAAATGACCGCCTCTGGTCCACGCACCCACACAACAGCATTCGCAGGATTTCACGAATCGAACGATTCTATCGACCGACACCTAATTCAGTCAAGTATACAGTTGCACAAATTCACGCCAGCTCCACCACGAGCCCCTCGTGCAGGGTCACCCGCCGGTCCATCTGGCCCGCCAACTCCATGTTATGGGTCGCGATCAACGCCGCAAGCCCGGTTGCCCGGACGATCGCGTCGAGCGCCTCGAACACATGGCTAGCGGTTTTCGGATCGAGATTGCCGGTCGGCTCGTCGGCGAGCAATATGCCCGGGCCGTTGGCGACCGCGCGGGCAATCGCGACGCGCTGCTGCTCGCCGCCGGACAATTCCGAAGGCCGGTGATTGCCGCGTTCGGACAATCCTAGATAATCTAGCAATTGCCCGGCGCGGTCTGCTGCCTCGCGCCGCGACAGCCCAGCGATCATCTGCGGCAGCATGATATTTTCGCGCGCCGAAAATTCCGGCAGCAGATGATGGAACTGATAGACGAAGCCGATCTCGCCGCGTCTGAGCGCGGTGCGTTGATCGTCGGCCATCCGCACGGTGGCGTCGCCCGCGATAAACACTTCCCCGGCGTCGGGCGGCTCGAGAAGGCCCGCGATATGGAGGAGGGTCGATTTGCCGGCGCCGGACGGGGCGACCAGCGCGACCGATTGCCCGGCCCACAGGCAAAAATCGGCGCCGCGCAAGATTTCGAGCGGAGACCCCGCCTGATCGTAGCGGCGTTCGATCTTTTCGAGGCAAAGCGCCGGTGGGGACATGGCTATTCGTAACGCAAGGCTTCGACCGGATCGAGCTTTGCCGCGCGCCAGGACGGATAGATCGTCGCCAGCAGCGACAAAACGAGCGTCATCGAAGCCACGGCGAGGACATCGCCAGGATCGACCACGGAGGGCACGCGCGAGAGGAAGTAAATCTCGGCCGGAAACAGGTTGGCGTCGAAAAGCCATTTGAGAAGCTGGCGAACCCCCTCGACATTGCTCGCGAGGATGAGGCCGAGAAGGCAGCCGGCGAGCGTTCCGGCGACCCCGATCGCGGCGCCGGTAATGAGAAAGATCCGCATGACGCCGCCTTGCGTCGCGCCCATGGTGCGCAGGATCGCGATGTCGCGGCCCTTGTCCTTGACGAGCATGATCAGCCCCGACACGATGTTGAGCGCGGCGACAAGCACGATCAGGGTTAGAATAACGAACATGACATTGCGCTCGACATTTAGCGCGTCGAAGAATGTCTTGTTGCGCTCGCGCCAGTCGGTCATGATCATCGGCCGCATCACCGCCCGGTCGATCTTGCCCTTGACCGCGTCGAGCTCCTCTGGCCGGCTCACGAAAATCTCGACAACGCTTGCCTGATTGTCCTTGTTGAAGAAGCCCTGCGCCTCGGGCAAGGCCATATAGACGAAGAGATTGTCGAACTCCGCCATGCCGATCTGAAAGATCGCGGTGACTGGATAGACCTTGCTGCGCGGGGTGATGCCGAAAGGCGTCTGGGCGCCGTTCGCGATCAGGATTTTCAGCTTGTCGCCGATGCGCAGCCCGAGATTTTCGGCGAGCCTTTGGCCGATCGCGACGCCGCCCGCCGTATCGAAACCGTCGAGCGTGCCCTGCTTGACGTTGCGGGCGATGCCTGGGAGGCGCTTGATGTCGGCCTCCCGTATTCCCCGCACGAGGGCAAACGCCATGCTGGTGGTGGACGCCGCCGCCGGGCTCTCGATCAACGGGATGACCAATTCGACGCCTTGCACCGCGGCGACTTGCCTCACCACCTCATCGTAATCGGTGAACTGCGTGTCGGCGGCCTGAAGGAAAATATGACCGTTGATGCCGACGATCTTGCCGAGCAATTCCTTGTGAAAGCCATTCATCACCGACATGACGACGATCAGCGTCGCGACGCCCAGCGCAATTCCGAGAAAGGAGAAAAGGGCGATGACCGAAACGAAGCTCGCCTTGCGCCGCGCGCGCAGATAGCGGAGCGCGATCATCCACTCGAAGGGCGCGAACGGGCGAGTGCCCTTCGAGGCTTCCATCATACGCCCGCGAGCCGCGCAATCGCCGCGCCGGCCGCGAGATTTTCGCGCGCGCCGGTCGCCCTTGTCTTGAGTTCCACCGTGCCCGACGCCAGTCCCTTGGGGCCGACGATGATCTGATAAGGCAGCCCAATCAGATCGAGCTTGGCGAATTTGGCGCCGGGGCGCTCGTCCGAGTCGTCATAGAGCACGTCCACGCCTGCTTTTTCGAGAGCGGCGTAAATCGCGGCGCAGGCGGCGTCCGTCGTGCCGTCGCCAAACTTGAGATTGGCCAATCCTACCTTGAAAGGCGCGACGGCCTCGGGCCAAATAATCCCATTTTCGTCGTGGCTCGCCTCGATCAAGGCGCCGGGGAGACGCGACACGCCGACCCCATAGGAACCGCCCTGGAACGGCCGCTCGACTCCGTCGGGGCCGGCGATCAAGGCCCGCATTGGCTTCGAATATTTTTCGCCGAAATAAAACACCTGGCCGACCTCGATGCCGCGCGTTTGGATGCGTTTTTCCGCCGGCGTCTCGCGCTCGAAACGGGCTTGATCGTGAACGTCCCCGGTTGCCGCGTAAAGCTTCGTCCGGGCATGGACGATGGGCGAGAGGTCGCCATCATAATCGGTATTCTCAGGCGGGATGGGCAAATCCAAGACATCGGCGTGGCAAAATACCGCCGACTCGCCGGTTTCCGCCAAAATGATGAATTCATGGCTCAAGTCGCCGCCGATCGGCCCGGTCTCGGCGCGCATCGGGATCGCCTTCAACCCCATGCGGGAAAAAATCCGCAAATAAGCGACGAACATCTTGTTGTAGGAAAGCCGCGCCGATGCTTCGTCGACATCGAACGAATAGGCATCCTTCATCAGGAATTCGCGGCCCCGCATGACGCCGAAGCGCGGCCTTTGCTCGTCGCGGAATTTCCACTGGATATGATAAAGGATTTTGGGCAGCTCCCGGTAGGAACGGACATAGGCGCGAAAGATCCCGGTGATCATGTCCTCGTTGGTCGGGCCATAGAGGAGGTCCCGCTCATGACGGTCCTTGATCCGCAGCATTTCCGGGCCATAGGCCTCGTAGCGGCCGGTTTCGCGCCACAAATCGGCGAGCTGGAGGGTCGGCATCAAGAGTTCGATCGCGCCGGCCCTGTCCATTTCCTCGCGCACGATCTGCGCCACTTTTTGCAAGACGCGAAGCCCGAGCGGCAGCCAAGCGTAAATCCCGGCCGCCTCCTGCCGGATCATGCCGGCACGCAACATCAAGCGGTGCGAGACGATCTCGGCTTCCTTCGGCGTCTCGCGCAGAATCGGCAGAAAATAACGGGACAGGCGCATTGGTGAACAAACGCGATCGGGAGGAGCGAGGGAGCGGCGGGTTTGACCAAATTTTAACCCGCGCGCCAGGAAAGGCATAGACGCGCCAAGAGCGTTAAGCCAAACCACTCGATTGCGCCAGTGCCGGTCTGTCGCGCGCGTTCTGGCCGCGTCGCGCGCCCCGATTAGAATCCGGGCCGCGTCGCGGTAAAATTGATTGCGCTCAAGCTTGCGAGACCCGGAGCTTCCGGCGCGGCGCGAAATTGCCGGGCCCGCCTGGTACATAACCGACGAGACCGTTGGCCTTGCCGAGCACTTCGCGGAGATGCGTTCCCGCGCGGGCGCAAATGTCCGTCATGATGTCGGGGCGGGAGTCCCCATGGGTCTTGTAGTGGCGTCTAATCGCGGCCAAAGCGCCGAGGGACTTGCGGTTGAGATCGTCGACAACGTCCTCGAAATTTTGCCGCACGCAGCGGTTCAACGAGGCGTAAACATCGGTCGCGGAGGCGCGGCCTGGCATCGCCGAAGCGGCGAAATAATCCTGGTAGCTCGTCGGCTGGCAGTTCAATAAATCGCCAATCAATTCGGGCGTGCCGGGAAGCTGCTCGATCAATTTTACCATTTCGTTGAATTGATTGAGATAGGCGCCAGCGAGGCTGGTGCCCGAACCCGCCTTTGCCATGGGAAACGCCGAATCATTGTTTGCCGGGCCATTGCCGTGCAATGCGCCGGGGAGGCGCGCCGGGCGGGCTTCTTGGGTCATTGCGGCTAGCGTCATTGGAAGGCCTCGTTGCGTCCACGCCAGACTAAACGCGGACCCATAATAATTTGTTGCCGGAGAAATTAGGTTGCGACCGGCTTGCCGGAAATCGCCGCGGCAAGCGCGCAAACCAAGGCCGGGATGCCAGGACAGCTTGAGCGTTACGCGGCCAATTGCGCTTATCTTGCCGGGCCGCCCGGCATGGTACCAGCCAAGGCTTGCCAATGGCTGAAAAATAGTGGCATAATGATTTATCAACAGATGAACGTCCGTGATTGCCGCAGGCTGAAGTCTAAGAAAAGCCGCGCTACGCGCAGAGGGGGGAAGGGTCATGTCCAACGTCGCCGGCAAGGCTTACGTCATGACCGTCGTCACGCCGATGCGGCCGTGCCTGACGTGGGTCCAGCGGTTGGCCTATATGGCGATTCGCGCCGTTCCCTCCACTTTAAATTCATTGCTCGGCCTGTTGTTCATTCACTTCGGCCGCTGGGCGATCATCAAAAGGAATCAATGGCCCGACTACGGCCAGGGGCGACAGAAACTGCAGAACGACTACCTGCTGTTCTCTAGCAACTTCAACGGCACCTGGGATCAGTATCTCGACTCGTTTTCGGACGGCATTCCGACGGGGGTCGACTTGTTCTGGGTTTCGAGCACGAAATTCCCTCGTTCGATCCCGAGCACGCCCTTCAAGGACTACATAAGGGTGAACCAGGTCGACACCGACTATTATTACAACGCCACGCCAGGCGCAGCGGAGCCCGACATCAAGGCGGCGCTGCGCGTGCGGCGCGCCGTTCTGACGCTCGCCCAGCAACACGATTCCCCGACGCCCGAGGAATTCCAGAAGGCATATGTCGCGGCTCTCTGCTCGGTGCAGAACGACCTCGGCTACCAGGGATACGCGCCGGTCGCCAGCGACGACACGAAGAACGCCGACAGCAACCGCGAAGATTACGTCAACAATCAACAGAAGGCGGCTGCGGCGCTCATCTGAATGTGGACCGCGGCGTCCTTGGGGGAGAACTCATGCCGACATTCGACGGCGGACATTACTTCTTGACGGTTCTGGTGCCCGTTAAAACGGGTCCGATTCAGGACGGAACCGCGTTCACCTCGCCGGTCCATGCCTTGCGCAAGCAGCTCGCCATGCTGCCGACCGCCGCGCAGACCCCCGCTTGCGGCGGCGGACAGAGTCCCTTCGCGCGCAATACACGCAACCATTTCGTGCGCTTCTCGATCATCGACGACGTAGCTTACAATGGACGCCAACAGGGCAATGTGCTGTGGACGTTGATCAAGAACATCAACCCCATGGTCGCGCAGCTGCAGGATCATCTGACTTGTCCGTTTCTGTTCTTCGGGGCGGAGTTCGACGCCGCGAACGGCGCCGATGCCGAGCGTGATTCCTATCTTGCCGCTCTTTGGGACACGATGCAAATGGAGTTGAAAAACATATTCCAGTTCTGCGTTGGCTTCGACTCGAACGTGAAGGATGCCGCGTCGTTCGCCAAATATGTCGCGCGCGGCCAAATCGAAACGACGATGTCGTTCAACGATTATTACCTCGAGAATCCCGATGAGATTGTAAAAAACCTTCCGGCCTGGCCGTACGACAAAATTCTAATTCCGGCTGGCCTCGGCGCCATTTTGTTGCTGCTGGGTTTTGTCGTGTGGTTTATTTTCTGCGGGGGGCTTATGCTGCTGCTCGTCGGGGCGGCGGTGTTCGGCGCCGGGATCTGGCTGGCTTATGCGACCCTCATGGCGGCGGGCGCGAAGCCGTTTCCACCGGCAGCGGATCTCCCGACCGTTCTCAAGGCCCTCCATCTGCAGCGGGCTTTCACCCGTTTCGCGATCGACAGCCAGCGGCTGGCGGCAGACCCGGCGTCGGCGCCGCAACTCCACGCCGCCTTCCGGGACTTCGTCGCCGTATATCAACCCGATAACCTCGCTGGACCCACGCAACCGCCGGGCGTCATCGGCATCTAGAGGCTCAACATGGCCGTCGAACTCGATCTCGCCGACATTCAAGGCAATATTCTCACCCCCTATGGAAAGCTGGGCTTTCCCAAGGGCCGCATCATGCTCTTCCACATCGATAGGGGTGATTGGGGGCGCCAGTTTGTGACCGACTTATTGCCGATGATCACCACCGCTTTGCGCTGGAAGTCGTGGGATAACATCCCAACCGGGAAGATCGCGGTGACGCGTCCCAAAGTCACGGTCAATATCGCATTCACTTGGTACGGGCTGCTGGCGCTCGGCATTCCCACCCGGACGCTGAGCAGAATGCCGGATGAATTTATCGATGGCATGACCTCGCGGGCACCGATGCTTGGCGATGATTTTAACGGACCGAAATGGAAAGAGTCTTGGGACGAGGTATGGGCCAGCCCCGGCCTCCATCCAGAATCGGTGCATATTCTTATCATGCTTAATGCCCAGATGAATCCGGACGGATCGGCCGACGCGGACCTCGAAACCCAAACCGGGGCGATCGAGACTCTTAGCCGGGAAATTGGCGGCGTGCGACTACTAACCGGCCATAATCCCCCAGGTCAACAGAAGCAGCAATTCCAAGAGTTGTCGGCGCTCTTGGAGCACAAACTCGACGGTACGGTCACGGCCCTGCCGAAGGAGCATTTCGGCTTCACCGATGCGATCGGCGATCCGGTTTTCGATGGCCAATATCCCGGAGGACACGAACAGACGATCGCGACAGGCAACGGCGCCCTCGACGGCAACGGCACTTGGCGGCCGCTCGCTACGGGCGAATTCCTGCTTGGCTATCCCGACGAGGCGCAGGAGATCGCCGGCGCCGCCATGCCGCACGATTTCAGCCGCAACGGCACCTTTATGGCCTATCGTAAGCTGCATCAGAACGTCGCCGCGTTCAAATCCTTTCTGGATAAGACCGCGGAACAGTTCGGCGCCATCGCCGGCATCGAAAACCTCGATCACGCGCGCGAAACCTTGATGGCGAAAATGGCGGGCCGCTGGTCGGACGGGGTGCCTCTTTCGCTCGCGCCAACCTTCGCGGAATGGAACGAATTCAAAGACAAGCTTAAGCACATGCCTGACTCAAAGGCCCGTGAAGCGGCGCTCGCGGACTTCAAGTTTCACTACCCAAAAAATGACCGCGGCGAACCAAATCCGCTCGACGACCCAGATGGGATCAGATGCCCGCTCACCGCCCACATGAGGCGAGTCAACACCCGCGATATGTTGGACCCGAGCGGCGGCCAGAAGGGGTCGGTCTTGAACAATCGCCGCCGCATTCTCCGGCGCGGCCTACCCTATGGCGAATCGCCGGAGGGCACGCTGGACGAAGATGAGCATGGCATCGTGATGCTGATTATCTGCGCGGGCCTGTTCCGGCAGTTCGAATTCGTGCAACAGCAATGGATCAACTATGGGAACGATTCGCGCGCCGGCAACGACACATGCCCAATTGTCGGAAATCATTCGGACGGAACGCCGGGCGGCATAAATGGCCCCAAGGCCAAATTCGTGATCCCCACCGATCCAGCGTCCGGCCACCTCCCGTTCGTCGTCGAAGGCATTCCGCAGTTCGTCGAGACTCGCGGCGGCCAATATTTTTTCGTGCCAAGCATGACCGCCTTGCGAATGATCGGCATGGGCGTGGTCGACCCCACGTAATACTCGCAATTACGGGGAGAAACGAGCGATGGCGTTGCCGAATTTCGTCACGGTTCTCGTTGTGCGCCTGCGCATGATTCGCGATGGACTCGCTGCATTCTTTTACCAGGTTCCGGTGGCGATCTTCACCGCCAAGGGCTCCGGCCTGAAGGCAAAGGCAAAGGCCGCGGGCCGGGACCCGCTCTTCCAGAGGCGCGTGCTGCGGTTTTTTCGCGCCTTCCTGCCCAATCTCCTTCTCCGTTACAAGTTCGGCAGCGCCTATCCAAATAACGGCACGGCGCTGGTGACACGCCACGACGACGTGATCGAGGTGCTCGATCGGAACGCCGATTTCGAGGTCGTCTACGAGCCCAGGATGCGGGCGATCACGGGAGGCGAGAATTTCTTTCTTGGGATGCAGGACACGGCGCTCTATGCGCGCGATGTTTCCAACATGCGTCTTGCGATGCGGCGCGACGACGTCGCCGCGACCGTCGAGCCGCTGGCCCGGAGGCTCGCCCAAAAGCTCGTCGCCGAAAAGGCAGGCCGCATCGACGTGCCGCCGGAGCTCAGTCTGCCCGTGCCAACCGCGATCGTCACCGATTATTTCGGTGTCACCGGCGCGCCCGACAATAAGTTCATGGACTGGGCGACGCTCATGTTCGAGTATCTTTTCACCGATATACGGGCCGAACCCGTATTGGACTCGGACGCGCTCAATGCGGCGGCGGACTGCCGGTCCGTGATCGATGCGGCCATCGCCAAGCGCAAGGCATCCGGCGAGACGAAGGACGACGTGCTTGGGCGTTGCCTCGTCATGCAGGCGGCCGGCCTGCCCGGCATGGACGATCTGGGCATCCGCAACAATCTCATCGGGCTCGTAATCGGCGCGATTCCGACGATCTCCAAGGCAGCCGTGCAGGCCCTCGACCAATTGCTCGACCGGCCCGCGGCGCTCGCGTCGGCGGAGCAGGCCGCGCGCGACGGCAACGACGCGCTCTTTGCCGCGCATGTCTTCGAGGCGCTCCGGTTCAATCCACTCAATCCACTCATCTTCCGGCGCGCCGCCCGCGACACCAAGATCGCGGCGGGAAGTTTTCGCGCCCGCAGAATCCCTAAGGACACCATGGTGCTGGCGTTAAATCTCTCCGCCATGTTCGATCCCCTGAAAATCGAGGCGCCGGAATCGTTTCGCACGGACAGGCCTTGGGGCGACTACATGCTTTGGGGATATGGGCTGCACGGATGTTTCGGCGCCTACATCAACCGCGCCGTGCTGCCGGCGATCCTGAAACCTCTTGTCATAAGGCCGGGCCTGCGCCGCGCGGCCGGCGAGGCCGGCCAAATCGACATGGGGAGAACCCCATTTCCCAAGCATTTCGTGGTGGAATGGGCGTAGGCAACTTCCGCGTGAACGATGCCCGTTCAAGTCTCCACGAGCCGCTCCATGATCGCCCACAGCGCTTTGCGATAAGCCTCGAACGCAAACTGCTGTCGATAGATCCGGCGGGTGGCCGCCAACTCCCGGCTTGCACCGGGCAAATGACGAGCGGCATAGGCGCGGCACAGGGCCGCCGCGAAACCGGCGGCGTCTTCCGCGACAGTCACATTTGGAAGGCCGGCCGCGTCGATGCCGAGGCCGCGAAAGGCGAGCGGCGTCGCAATCAGGGGCGCTCCGCAAGACAGCGCCTCGATGGTCTTGATCGAAATCCCGTGCCCGGCCGTGGCTGGCAGCAGAACGGCTGCGGCGTTACGATAAGCGTCACGCAGCTCATCGGCCTCGACCCTTCCTCGGAAGAGCCCGGCATGCGCCTTGAACAGACCGGGCGCACTCCATTGAATTTGCCGGTCGATATTGCCGAAAATCTGGACCGGGACGCCCGGCGCCCGCGGCAAAACCTCTTTTAAAAACCAGACGAGGCCGAGGCGATTGGCGGAATTGGCGCTGGCGACGATGACCGGATCGTCGCCTCCAGGCCCTGCCGGCATGGCGTTGACAGTGGGATAAAGCAACGCGTGCCGCCCCTCTGGAACGAGCTTTTGGAAAGCGGCTGTCTCTTCGTCGTTGAGATGCACCAAAATGTCGGCCGGACGCATGGCGTCGAGTTCGATCGCGAGCATCTCTTCGTAGCGCGCCACCGGCGGCAAGGCCCAGCCCGCGCGATTGCGCAGGACATATTGCCGGGCTTGGAGATCGTGGGTGTCGAGAACGATCGGACAATCGTGCCGCTCGTGCAGGCGGATCGCCACGGGCATGCAGAAGAAATGATTGCAGTGGATGAGATCGACCCGTGACGCAAGAGCGAGCGCTTCCGGGACCGGAACGAGCTTGGTCGTCTCGACCAGAATCTCGGCAAAATTCCCATGCAACCATCGCCACGCCGTGCGCAGGAATCTCGGGTTCAGAATCCCGTGCAAGGGCATGCCCGTGAAAAGTCGCAGGTCGGCTTCGAGATCGGCCGTCGCCGCCAAATAGGATTTGTGCTGGTTGGAACCCTCGATTGCGCCCGGCGCGTCGGCGATCGCGACACTGATGACTTTCGCGCCGAGGCTGCGATAGGCCCGCGCCTGGGAGACGAACACCTGGTGGCTGCCGCAAGAATGCCACGCCGGATGCACGATCGCCACGACTCTCCCCGCGAGCGCCGGGGAGGACGGCACGCCTAGGCGCGCGGCGGTATCAACTAGCCGGTCATCCGCATTCATCCGCGGTGCCAGCGGCTTTTGCGCCTGCGCTCGTTGTTTCATTCCACCTTCGCGGCCATATCCGCCCGGCATAGCTACGGCTTGATCCGGCCGCCTTCGCCAAGCTACAGGAAGAGCAAGGCTCCCGGCTAGCTTGAGCTGCTTTTCCAGCCGAACCAGCTACGCCGTCAATTCAAGACGAACCGCGGCTCCGCCCGTCGCCGATCCTCATGGCGATGGCCAAGATACCACGTGAATTCAAGAGCAAAATGCAAAATTCCTCTCCTCCGTCCAAAAGCTATGGCATGGCGATCATCGCCAATGACAAGATGATCGATTGGCTTCTGCCATTTCTCGAGAGCTATCTTGCCACCAATGCGGCGACCCCTCTCTATCTCATCCCTTATGACGACAATGTCGCATTGACGCGCCGGGCCGCCGGAATTTACGGCGTCCATTTCGTCGAACCGGACAGCGCCGAGCTCGACGCCTTGGCCAAGCGGCTTTACCCGATGTTTCCAGGGCATCGCCGGCGTCTGCGGAAATTTCTTGCCCTCGCGCTGCCGCTCGACGAGGTCATCTATCTCGATGTCGATATCATCCTGTTTCGCGATTTTCGCGAGATCTTCGGCCGCCTCGAAGCAGGCAAGAGCGATTTCATCGTGGCCGCGCCGACGGTGGACTATGTCTACAATAAAAGACGCGAACAATATGATTTTCTTCGCGGCGCGATGCTCTTCAACGACGGATTCTTCGTCGCCTCGAAAGAGATTCTTGGCTTGAAGCACTTCCATGACGTGATCGACAAGGACGAAGCGATCTTTCATGCCGTGCGTCAGCGCGGCATGCTGTTCGCCCAGCCGGTGACCAATTTCGTCGCGCACCGGATGGGTTTGAAGATCACCCCTTTGCGCGAATGCGTTCCCGGGGCCTCCGGCGAGAGCTTCTACAAGGCCGATGGGGTGACGTTCGACGCCGGGGGACCGCTCGATGTCTTTGGCGATAAAATCTATTTCGCCCATTGGGCTGGCGCGGTAAGTCTCCCTCGCGGCCGCGTTTTCGATGCGGCTTGGCGCCAATTCGCCGCAAAAGCCGCGGCGCGGGTGACGACGTGATTTATCCGCGGGCGCCTACGCCGGGCGCGATAGGGATTGTCCAATGCCCCGCCTCCTCTTTTTCTATCTTTCGAAACGGATCGCGCTCGCAACCCTTTTAATCGCAACGGGACTTTGCGTTCCGGTCGTCATGACCACGCTTTTTCAATATCTTCCGGCGGCCCCGATCCGTGGCGGACTGCTTATGCCGGCGCTTCTCGGCATCCTGCCGACGGTGCTCTACATCGCTTTGCCGATGGCGGTTGGCGTCGCCGTCGCTCTCGAATTCGCGCGGATGTCGGCCGACGGCATGATCGCGGTTCTTTATTCCATGCGTCTCTCGGCCTGGGCGATCTCCTTTCCGGCCGCTTCCGTCGCGCTTGCCGCGGCGGGCGCGGGCTATTGGATCTCATCGGTTTTCGCGCCGGCTTATGTCGGCCAGATGCATGACGTGATTTACGTGATTCGCAATTCGCTCAATCACCGGATGCTCGAGCCGGCGCAATTCTACACCTTCGACAATGGCGCGCGGACACTCTATTTCCGTCGCTGGCGTTCCGCAGATGTCGTCTCGGGCATGTTCATCCATGAATTCTCCGCCGAGAAGAACGAGGAGCAAATCATCACCGCCGCCGAAGCGGAATTCCGCCGCAACGCGAATGGCGTCGTATTGATCATGAGCGATGGTTCGATCGAGACAATTCCCGCGGACGGCTCCTCGGTAAGGGCAGCGAATTTCGACGAATATGCGTTGCCGATCGGCATGCAAGGCTCTGGCGGCCTGCCGCAACGCAATTGGCGAGGTGTCTTCGAACTGCCGTTCCTCGAATTCTTCCGCGAGCGGCCGTCAAGCGGCGAAGACCCGCGCCGATTCGCCGAATGGATGAGCGAGGCCGCGAAACGGTGCGGCATGCCTTTGCTCGCCCTGGTCCATGCACTGCTCGCGATCGGGCTTGTGTTAAACGTCGCCTCCGCGAGAGGCGCCGCTTCGGCGGCGGCAACGGCGACCATGCTCGCCATCCCATTGATCCATGTCGCGATCCTCGTTTGCGCCGAAACGCTGGTGCGTCAGGATCCGCGTTTCGTCTGGTTCGTCGGCCTCGCGATCGTCGCGGAATTTGCCGCCGCCATTATCCTGATCGAGCGGCAAAACGCGAATTTTCCGCTGTCCAAGAACACTGCCGTGGGTAGTGTCTCAATTTGAATGACGGCTTCCAATCCGCAGCAGACATTCGGGATGTCCCCCGGATAGGCGCTGACGTGTAGCAGCCGAGCCTGTCGCCGATTGCAACCCACGGCCCCTGACCCATGACCCATGTGCGGACGCGGCACACGAATTAGGCGAGGCGGGATGAGTGTGGAGTTTCTCGCCTTCGGCTAGATCAAAGCACTATCATCGTCAGTAGTCAGGCTGCAGGGGCGGCTAGCAACGGCGACTGCGCCAAAGTTTTGTGCCACGCCGGCATCGCGCTTAGCGCGCCATACCAACGCTTGATCTCGCTATAGGGCTCGAGCGGATAATGCCCCATTTCGGCATAGTTCAGCGGAGCGCCGAGCGAGAAATCCGCGAGAGTTAGCGTGTCCCCCGTGACGAATTTCCGGTTCCTGAGCTGGGCGTCCAGTACCTTTGCCGCGCGATGGAATAGTTCGGTGGCCTTGGCGACCGCGGCCAGATCCGGTTCGCCGCCCTTGACGATGAACGGCTTTGCAACATACTCGAATATGACGGTCGCCTGCGCAGGGTCCCAATGCGCGAGGTCCCAAAACTGCCAGCGCGTCACGTCGAGCCGGCCGCGCTCGTCTCTGGGCATCAGCCCGCTCTCCGGCCGCTTCGATGCCAGATATTGGGCAATGGCATTCGATTCCCACAGCACGTAATCGCCATCCGTCAGGGTTGGCGCCCGCATGTTGGGATTGAGCGCCGTGTATTGAGGTGTCTTCTGATCGCCCTTGGGCAGATCGACGAATTGCAGCGTCCAGTCGAGACCGAGATGATTGGCAATCGCCATTACCTTGAACGAGCGCGGGCTGGGCGGAAAGACATAAAGTTCGATGGTCATTGGCTGCTCCTTGTTGCCGGCGCGGGTACCTCGCACGCCTTTACGCCTCGGCTTCATGGCGGAAGTCTTCGAGGATGCCTGGCCAGCCACCCTCCACATCCTTGCGCATCGACGCGCCGGCCTCCGCACCCATCCGCTCGAAGTTGCGGTGTTCCAGCTCAACGAGTGTGGCGTCGGGACCGTCCGCGATAAACCTGACTTCGACCTCGGAGCTGACCATGGTGTCGGGCTTCCACTGGCTGTTGATGTCCCAGCTGACGACGAACCGTTGCGGCGGTTCCCAAACAAGGATTCTGCCCACGTTGGTTTGCGAGCCATCCTCGCATTCCTCATACCAACGCCCGCCAAGCCGCGTTTCCATGACAACCATCTTCAGAGGCGGATTACCAATTGTCGCCTTGCGCGGCCACCAGCGCCCAAGCCCGGACGTGAAAACCTCGAAGGCATGCGCCTGAGGCGCCTTGACGGCGATACTTTTGCGTACCGGTGCGATGCTAACGGAGCGCGTCATGCCTTGGGTTCCTTCTTTTGTTTCGGCTGCCGTTCCACTTCGGCTTGAAAAGCGACCAGCGCCTCGTCCCAAAACTGATCGAGCCACCGGCGCAAAGCGGCTAGACCGTGCGGATCGATGCAATAGACACGACGTGTTCCTTCCGGCCGGTCCGCCACGAGTCCAGCCTCCTTCAACACTTTCAAATGCTGCGACACGGCGGGCCGGCTCACGGGCATATCGCGCGCAATGGCGCCGACCGGGAGCGGTCCGGATTTAAGCCGCTCGAAGACCCGGCGGCGCGAAGGTTCGGCCAAAGCCGTCAAAGCCTTTCCATAAGTCATGACTTACGGTAAGTGATTGCTTACACTCTGTCAATAGCGGCTCATCGCGAGATTCCTGATTCTGCACTGTCCGCCGTTGGTGTCGAAATCCGGACCTCCAAGGAGTGCCCTTCCCCAAATGAGGGGCTTCAATGCTTCCCTACTTCCCCTCCATGCCGGCAAGCGGCGGCAGCAGAAAATAGGTGCTGGCCCACAACACGATCGCGACAGGGAACGCGATCGCGATCGGCGCAATGGTGGCGGCTCGCTGACGGCGAAGGTCAAAGTCGACGGGTTGCGGTGGGTTTGCCCGATTGGGGTTCTTCATGCAGGCCTCCCACGTTTCAGGGCACGGGAATCTAGATGTTATGTTTGTTGCGCGTCCACGTCGCACAGTCAATATTCTAAGTATTGAGGAGTAGCGGCGGATGTCGCCTTACAATCACCGCGATCCGCCCAGCCGTGCAAAATTCCTGATTTCCCCACTAGGCCGCGCTCGCGAATTTTCGGCCCCGGCAGACAGCGCTGGCCTGTAACCGGTTTGAGACTGATTTCCGGATCCCCCCATCGCAGACAGCAAACTGCGGCACAGCTGCCACTAAACTGCGGCACGACTGCCGCGCAGCGGGTTCCCTGAAACAGAAACAGGTCAGAAACTTGCGGCGAGCGCCGGCACCGGCCTGCCTTCGATCGCCTCGCGATAACCCGCGATGACGTCCTTGGCGGCCCCCATGCCCTGCACAACGCCATCCTCGATCCAGATGACCCGGTCGCAGGTCTCCTCCAGGGTTTCGAGATCGTGGGACACGACGAGGATCGTGCCGTGGTTGGCGAAATCCTTGATAAAAGCGTCGCACTTTGCGCCGAACTCCGCGTCGCCGACCGAGAGCGCTTCGTCCACGATCAAAATATCCGCGTCGGCATGCGCGCAGACGGCAAAAGCAAGCCGCGCCGACATGCCGCTCGAATAGAGCTTGAGCGGTTGATAAAAGAAATCGCCGATACCGGCGAAGGCGGCGATTTCGGGAAGCCTCGCCTCGACGGCGGCGCGCCGCATGCCGAGAATGGCGCCCCCGATCAAGGCATTTTCCCGGCCGGTCAGCTCATGGTCGAAGCCGGCGCCAAGCGCGAGGATCGGCGCCACCCGCCCGTTGACTTGCACACGGCCGAGCGTCGGCAAGGTTATGCCGCAGATGATCTGCAAGAGCGTGGTTTTGCCGGCGCCATTGCGGCCGACGATGCCGACCGTTTCGCCGCGGCGGACCTTGAAGCTGATGTCCCGCAACACCCAATGCTGATGGTAGAACTGCTTCCAATGCCCGAAGATCGCCTGTTTGAGCTGATCGTTGCGCCGCATATAGAGCTGGAACGCCTTGCCGACCCGGTCGCAGCTGATGACAAGATCAGATGACATCGACGAACACGGCCTTGTATTGCATGAAGAAACGATGCGCGAAAAAGAAAATGAGGAGCGAGGCCAAGACCGTCCCGCAATAAAGAATGAGGCCTGGAAATCTGTTGAACAAGAGAAGGTCGCGGATCATCTCGACGTAATTTCCGATCGGATTGAGATGCAGATAGATGCGCAGATCGGGCGGCACGTCGTCGATCGAATAAAAGATCGGCGTCGCGAACATGAAGACCGGCACGATCGAGATCATGAGATGCGCGACATCGCGGGTGAACGATCCAAGCGCCATGAGAAACCAGCAGATTCCAAGCAGGAACAAAAAGAACGGCGCGACGACCACGGGCAGGAGCAAACTCGCCGGCTGCAGCCGCCACGTCAACGCCAGCTCGAATACGAGAAGAACGCCTAAGCTTATCGCGGCATAGACAGCGGCGCGGATCGTCGCCGTCCACGCCAAGGTCTCGCTCGGAAAAATGGACTTTTTAATGACACCTGCGTGTTCATGCAAAAGCCCCGGCGCGCGGTAGGCGAGTTCGCTGAACAGATTGAAGACAATCAATCCGGTAAAGATTGACAAAGCGTAACCGCCGACGCCGCCGCCCTTAGCCGAAGCCGGAACCCCGACCGCATGGGAAAATATCACTGTGTAGGCGCCGAGCATGACGAGAGGCCCGAAGATCGCCCACAGCCAGCCAAGGATCGAGCCGCGAAAACGGACCGCCAATTCGCGCCGGACCACGGCCCTGATCAACTCGCGATAGTGCCAGGCGTTGGCGAAAGGCGTCAGCAAATTCATCTCAGGGGCGGGTCTCACGTGGCGAGCCGCGAACATGCGGCGCGCGGCGCCGATGTAGACCAGTTTGAGCCGCTCTCGTCAACGCTCGCCCGCCGCCGGATCCAGAATGGGGAGACCGGTATGACACGTTTTGCTTTTCGCAATTGAAAATGCGCTTGACTAGAGCTGTGAATAGCGTTAACAAACATCAGTCAACATACAATGCATGCGCAGTTGCATGCACAAATGAGGAGGTGCCTATAAGCTTTCGAATACTTTCATTTTGCGGCGGCGGCATCAGAGGATTGGCATCGGCTACGATGCTAAATGAGCTTTACCAAGAATTTCCCCATATCGTCTCAGGGGCAGATATGCTGGCTGGGACGTCGACCGGCTCTGGGATCGTGGCGGCCTGGCAACCAACAAGATGAATCCTCCGCAGCTTATAGACTATTTCCTCAAGGATGAACGTAAATGGTTCGAAAACCCAAAGACAAATGCTTCGTCGCCAGCCTACAATGGCGACTAATTTGCGGTATTGATGGTAAATAAATACAGAAAGAAGACATTGAATAGCATAGATCAGAAGGTGTTGCTGACATCATTCTTTGTAGGAAGTACAAGTCCAATTGCGTACTGGAAGCCAATTCTTCTCAATAACTTCCCAGGATCCGAGACCGGAGATACTCTGCTTGCGGACGCCGTCGTTTTCAGCGGCGCAATGCCCGGCATGTTTGGCTCGTACAAAGGCAATGTCGACGGCGCTTTTGTTCACCACGACCCGACTCTCGCGGCGATCGCGTTGGCGGTGGCTGCAGGAATCAGGCTGAGCGATATCGTTGCGATTTGCTTCGGTACTGGTTTTATGCGCAACACTCTGGGAAGTGAAAGCGCAGGGTGGGGAGCGCAACAGTGGCAGCAGGGCGACCCCGAGCGCCCTAATTATCATCTTCAGCCTCTATTGATCAACGGAACCATCTCTCCGATTCTGAACATATCCCTCAATGGCACCTCGACAAATCTCAGGGCACCTCGAAAAATATTC
>QHBR01000156.1 GCA_003244015.1 Hyphomicrobiales bacterium
CCCTTGAATCACAAGTGATGCATAGGATTCAATATCTCTCCGGACGGACACTAAGACCGTTGAGTACGACCTCCTCCCTTGCGCCTATTTCAAAGGAGGCGTCGGAATTGTCAGACGGATCCTTTGCCTTTTGAGAAATCAGGAAATCACGGATTGCTTTTCGTGTATCTGAGTGGTGACCCCCGAGCTTTCCATCGATCGGCTCAACGCAGAGCGCAGTTTGCCACGCTTTGATTGTGTTTGGAAATAAATTCCGCTCCCTTTGGGTAAAGCGAGGGTCGTTGGTTGGCGGAGGATTGATTCGTTCTGGATTTGGCAGCTGAGCCAATGGATTTCGAATGGTTACGACCCGCGCTGTCGGTCGTGAAAGAGGAGCGGCAATTGTATTGGCAGCCATAACCGCAGCCGGATTTGGGCCTAACGCAGCCTTTGCTTGATCAGCGTTCGTTTCCGCATTCGCAACTGTCTTAGAAAGGCCAATGAGAGAGGAGGCAAGAGTGCCTGCCTGATAGTAGGCGTCCGCATCAGATAGCGCCATCGGCAGCGTGTACTCGGCGATCGGAGTTATTGTTTTTGTGTTGTTACCGGCATCTTTGAACATTTTGGCATATATCTCGGCCTCCCGCGTCTTTCGATCGGCCCGCATTTGGGTCTGCAAGGCTTGAATTGTGTTGCTGAGCAGCTCCTTTTCATCATAGGCCTTGTCGAGTCCGGTCACCCCAGTGGCAATGCCCGCAAGGAGGGTTTTCGTTTGGGCAAGAGGAACGAGAGTCGCTGACGTGGTTAGACCAAGGTTTACCGCTGTTGCGAGTATGCCTTCATCCTGCATTTCCCTGGTCAGACGGGCCTCATAAGTATGATACTCCATATCAGCGATATACATCCGAGCGGTTAGGATCTCAGTCCGCCTGGAAGCCTGAGCTGCGGGGGGAGAGTTAATGAAATCCGTCAAATCCTGGGGGTATGCTAGGGGCCACAGCAACGCGACATCATTATCAAATCAAATCGGCCGGGTGGGACCGATTTGATTTGATGCACAGCTGGCTATAAGCGGTGTCATAAGCAACAAATACAAACTGTTTCGGAAAATTGCGCTCCGGTGGGCATTTGAGCCACGCGTCTTATTATTTACGTCTTTGCTAAAGCACCCCATTGCTCCGCCCCCCTATGCAATAATTCGAGGGCAGACGCCAGAACGAAAGTTTTGAGTCGCCCCCGATAGGGTTAATTCTTTCTCAATATTTCCGTGGGGGCAACGACGAAACCGGGACGATATCGATTTCGATGATTAGCGTGACAGTTTTGCAACTATCCCTCTGCCATTAGAGAATGTCGGCACCAATTTTTTTGAATTGGTGGCCGTCCCTCGAAATGATGGTGTCAAGCGCCGGGCCTTCGTTCGCGCCACTTCGAACACCGCTTGGTTTCGCTGCGAAAGCGAACCTCACCGCCGCACGGAGGTCTTCACCCCGTCAGCACATCCGGACGCTGCTTCCCCCGCTTGACGATCAGCTTGTTCAGGGACGCGATATAGGCCCTCGCCGAGGCGACCAGGGTGTCGGGATCGGCGCCCTTCGCGGTGACCGATTTGCCCTCCTCGGCGAGCCGCACGGAAACTTCGGCTTGCGCGTCGGTTCCTTGGGTGACCGCGTGCACCTGAAAAAGTTCAAGCACGGCTTTGTGCGGCACGAGCGCGAGGATCGCGTTGAAAATCGCATCGACTGGGCCATTGCCTGTCGCCTGATGGGTCTTCTGGTCGCCGTCGATATCGAGCGTCAAGGCCGCCGATTGCGGCCCCTTGGTGCCCGCGATCACAGTCAGGGCGACAAGCTTGATGCGGTCATAGGCATGGGCGATCTCGTCATCGACAAGCGCTGCCAGATCCTCGTCGTAGACGATCTTCTTGCGGTCGGCGAGATCCTTGAAGCGGACGAACGCGTCATCGAGGGCGTTTTCGCCAAGCGCGTAGCCAAGCTCCCTGAGCTTTTCCTTAAAAGCGTGGCGGCCGGAATGCTTGCCCATGACGAGCGACGTCTTGCTCACGCCGACGCTCTCGGGGGTCATGATCTCGTAGGTCCCGGCGTTCTTGAGCATGCCGTCCTGGTGAATGCCGCTCTCATGCGCGAAAGCATTTCGCCCGACGATGGCCTTATTGTACTGCACCGGAAACGAGCTTACCGCCGAGACGAGTTTCGAGGCCCTTGTCAGCATCGTCGCGTCGATGTTGGTGCGGTAGGGCATCGTGTCGCCGCGCACGCGCAGCGCCATCACGACCTCTTCCATCGCGGCATTGCCGGCGCGCTCGCCCATGCCGTTGATCGTGCATTCGACTTGGCGCGCGCCGCCTTCGATGCCCGCCAGCGTGTTGGCGATGGCGAGACCCAAATCATTGTGGCAATGCACGGAAAAGACCGCCTTGTCGGAGTTCGGCACGCGTTGCCGCACGGTCTCGAACAGCGCACGGTACTCATGCGGCACCGCATAGCCGACGGTATCGGGGATGTTGATGGTCGAGGCACCCGCTTTGATCGCGGCCTCGACGCAGCGGCAGAGAAAATCGATCTCGGATCTCGTTCCGTCTTCCGCTGACCATTCGACATCGGCGACAAGGTTGCGCGCCCGCGTAACACTTGCCGCGACCATTTCGAGAACTTCGCCAGGCTCTTTTTGCAACTTGTATTTCATGTGGAGCGGCGAGGTCGATATAAACAAATGGATGCGTGGGCGGAGCGCCGGACGCACGGCTTCGGCGCACCGGTCGATATCCTTCGTAGCCGCGCGGGCAAGACCCGCGACGCTCGCGCGCTTCATGCGTTTGGCGATCGCGAAGACCGCCTCGAAATCGCCTTCCGAGGTCACCGGGAAACCAGCCTCGATAATATCGACGCCCATCGCGTCGAGGAGGCTCGCCACTTGCAGTTTCTCCTCGAAGGTCATCGAGGCGCCGGGGGATTGTTCGCCGTCGCGCAGGGTCGTGTCGAAAATGACGACGGATTGCGAGTTTTGCCGCGCGGGCTCCACGCGGGAAGCGGTAGCTAGGTTTGTCATGGCGTTTGTCCGGTCGAAATTGGCTTCAAAGGCTTGCCGCGTTCCCCTGAGCGCCAAGGCAGATCGCCCGGCCGGCCCTCAGGGGCGGATAAGCCGAAGCAATCCGGTATAAAGCACCCGCGCGCCGCTCAACGGCGGGTGGCTTTTACCGCCCCTGTGCAAAATATTGGAACCGAAAGCCAATTTGGCAACTCACCTGACTAAGATCCTGCAAACCTAGCGGACGCCTTCGCCAAACGCAAGCGAAGACGCGTTGCCGGGGCTGCGAACTCGGGTCCGCGGCCGTTTGAAGGGTAATTCCTTCAAACAGCCGGGAAGCGCTGCGCTTGGCGTGACGGCGATCGGGATCCCGCGATTTCAAAGTTGCGCGGACGGATTAATAGTTGCGCGGAGTCGAGATATCCGTTCGTACACCGCGGCTCATCGAAGAGCCGGGAAAAACTCTTGCGTTTTCGGGTTGGGCGGATTTTGGCGAGGGCATGATTCAAGTCGGCTTTCCGGGCAAGGAAGACCGCGCGGGCTGTCCCGCTTCATCGCCACCGGCACGCGCGTCCCGGCGGCGCGTTGTTTTGAGGTTTCGTCGAGTCAGACCACAGGACAATTTTGGCCATGAGCGCGCGTATAGACAACCAGCTCGTCCTCCATGGCGGCTGTGAGATGCCTCCCCGCGAGTTCGCCAGGGTTGCGATCCGGCGCGCAAGGAAACAAATAAAAGGGCACCTCGAAAAATAT
>QHBR01000130.1:0-866 GCA_003244015.1 Hyphomicrobiales bacterium
GCTCAAAATCAAAGAGTTGGAGCGTGCCGGAATCGAAAAAGGCGGTCAACTTTTTCGGTCCATGCCTCCGGTCCCGGTCCGGCGCAAGGCTAAGCGGTGCACTCTCTCATTGATGGGGGAGGAGGGCGTTGTTCTCGTCGAGAAGAGGCACGCCGTAGGATGCCAAAATCTTGATGATCTCGGCCTGGTTCTCGGCGATGAGCTTGTTCAAGAGACGTTTCCAGTCCTGATCGGAATGGCGCACTCCCATTCCGATTCGATAGATCATGCGCGGCCCGGACGTTTCCTTGACAAGGGCTGTGACCTTCACCGGGGTTTTGGCGTTCTTCGCGAGGTAACCCGCGATAGGCCCCCAAAGGATGGCGGCATCGATGCGGCCGCCTTCGAGATCGCCGATCATCACAGAGGCCGGCGCGTCAAACCGCGTGTCGACCACGAGCGGATAGGATTTGACGTTCTCCAAAAGCCCATTGACCGCGAGATTGGTCGAAGGAGGCGTGCCGGCTATGATCCCGATGCGCTTTCCTTGCAACCGCGGATCTTCGAGGCTGTCAATCGTTTCGAGACCGGCTCCCTGCTTCGAAACCAGGGCATAGCTTGTCCGGTAATAGGGATTTGTTCCTTGAACGATATCGTCTCCTTGCGGCATCCCCGTGATCACGTCGCAACGATGAGCATTCAGCGTATTGCGCACGAAGCCGGTGGCGCCGGGGTAATATTCGTAGGCAAGCGTCTTGCCGAGCTTTTGCGCAAGAAGCGCGGCGATTTTGTTCTCGAACCCCTCGCCGGCCGCATTCGAGAAAGGCAGATTCCGGGGGTCGGCGCAGACCCGCAAGACCTTCGGATCGACAAGTTCGATCGAACCC